>NZ_JBRCHD010000030.1:0-46999 GCF_053489755.1 Rhodoflexus sp. | reverse complement strand
CGGTCGAAGCGCTCAGCCTGACCTTGAGGCAGCGAGTTGAGATGCGCCAGTTTTGCCGAGGTGAAGAGCATCGCCGAGCCGTTGGGACACGCCGCCACACACGCGCCGCAGCCGATACAGGCTGCCGCATCCATGGAGCGGTCCGCCTGTTCTTTGGGCACCGGAATGACATTCGCGTCGGGAGCCTGTCCCGTGTTGACTGAAATATAGCCGCCCGCCTGCACGATGCGGTCAAAGGCAGAACGATCGACAATCAAGTCTTTCATCACCGGGAAGGCTTTGGCGCGCCATGGCTCGACGGTGATGCTGTCACCGTCCTTGAATTCGCGCATGTGGAGCTGGCAGGTCGTGATCGCTGCTTTGGGGCCGTGTGCGATGCCGTTGATAACCAGACCGCACATGCCGCAGATGCCTTCGCGACAGTCGTGGTCAAAGGCGATCGGGTCTTCTCCCTTGAGCAATAGCTCCTCGTTCAACACATCAATCATTTCCAGAAAAGACATTTCGGGTGAAATATCTTTGACTGCATAAGTTTTGAGTTCGCCCTTACTGTTGGCGTTTTTTTGTCGCCAGATTTTGAGTGTCAGGTTCATATCTTGAGCGTCTTTGGTTCATGAATAAAAACAAGGATTTTTACTTGTAGCTACGTTGCGTCAGTTTTACATTCTCGAAGATCAGTTCTTCTTTGTGTAAGACAGGCTGCTCTTTGGGGCCTTTGTATTCCCATGCAGCTACATAGGCAAATTTTTCATCGTTGCGCAGTGCTTCGCCGTCCGGAGTCTGGTACTCCTCGCGGAAATGTCCGCCGCAACTCTCTTCGCGATTCAGCGCATCGTCCACCATCAGCTCGCCAAGTTCCATGAAGTCGGCAACACGGTTTGCTTTTTCAAGCGTAATGTTCAACTCTTCGTTGCTGCCGCCTACGCGTACGTTTTGCCAGTATTCCTCGCGCAACTCTCGGATCTTCTGCTTTGCGCCTTTTAGACCTTCGGCGTTGCGCGACATACCGCAATAGTCCCACATAATTTTACCAAGTTCTTTGTGGTACTGATCAACGGTTTTCTTACCGTTGATGTTGAGCAGTGTATCTATCTGATGCTTAACACTCTGCTCGGCTTCAGTAAATGCGGGATGATCAGTATCAATTTTATCATTCCAGCCAATGTTTGCCAGATAGTCGCCAAGTGTGTACGGGATGATAAAGTAGCCGTCTGCCAGCCCCTGCATCAAGGCAGATGCACCGAGACGGTTTGCACCGTGATCAGAAAAGTTTGCCTCGCCCAGTGCATACAAACCCGGAATGGTTGTCATCAGGTTGTAATCTACCCAGAGGCCACCCATTGTGTAGTGCACGGCAGGGTAGATGCGCATGGGGGTTTTATACGGATTTTCACCTGTAATTTTTTCGTACATATCGAACAGGTTGCCGTATTTGGCGCGGATTGTCGCCTCCCCGTCGCGCTTGATTGCATCTGCAAAATCCAGATAAACTGCTAGCTTAGACGCGCCTACGCCGCGACCTTCATCGCAAACATACTTGGCATTGCGGCTTGCTACGTCGCGCGGTACGAGGTTGCCAAATGAAGGATATTTACGTTCTAAGAAATAGTCGCGCTCATCTTCCGGAATGTCTGATGCCGGTCTTGTATCACCTGCCTGTTTAGGAACCCAAACGCGTCCATCATTGCGCAGTGATTCAGACATCAGCGTTAGTTTAGACTGGTGATCACCTGTAACAGGGATGCAGGTAGGGTGAATTTGTGTAAAGCAAGGATTGCCGAACAGCGCACCTTTTTTGTGCGCACGCCATACTGCGGTTGCATTGCTTCCCATAGCGTTGGTAGAAAGGAAGAATACGTTGCCGTAACCACCTGTACAGAGCAAAACAGCATGAGCCGAGTGGCGCTCAATTTTGCCTGTGATCAAGTTGCGGGTGATGATGCCGCGTGCTTTGCCTTCGTGTACTACCAGATCCAGCATTTCGGTACGCGGATACATTTTTATCTTCCCGGCAGCTATCTGGCGGCTCATAGCGCTGTAAGCGCCGAGCAGGAGTTGCTGTCCGGTTTGACCGCGGGCATAGAAAGTACGCGACACCTGCGCGCCACCAAACGAGCGGTTAGCCAGCAAGCCGCCATACTCACGGGCAAAAGGCACGCCTTGCGCTACGCATTGGTCAATAATATTTACACTCACTTCAGCCAAGCGATAAACGTTTGCCTCGCGTGCGCGATAGTCGCCACCTTTGATCGTGTCATAAAACAAGCGATAAACACTATCGCCGTCGTTCTGATAGTTTTTGGCAGCGTTGATACCGCCCTGTGCAGCGATACTGTGCGCACGACGCGGACTGTCCTGAAAGCAAAAAGCTTTTATGTTGTAGCCCAATTCTGCCAACGAAGCCGCCGCAGAAGCACCTGCTAAACCTGTACCGACAACGATAATGTCGTACTTGCGCTTATTGGCAGGATTGACCAATTTCAAGTTGAACTTGTGCTTGTTCCACTTTTCGGCTAAAGGGCCTTCCGGTATTTTGGCATCTAATTTCATAATCGGCTGTGGATTTGTATTGTATGAATAATTTGTGAATCAAATTTGTTTGAAAGCAGGCTAAAAAGCCACGATAAAAATGCTGCGTCTGAGGCAAGGAATTACATTGCGCGTAGGTACATCAGTACCGGAATAGCTGCGTAGCCGAGCGGAATCAGAATAGAGAAAGCCAGACCGATTGTCTGAATGAGAGGCGTATATTTCACATGATTCAAACCTAAGGTCTGAAATGCGCTTTGGAAACCGTGCGACAAATGAAAGGCGATAAAGCCCATGCTAAACACGTATAATGCAACAATTATCGGGTTTTTGAAAGATTTGCTTACAACCAGATATAAATCTTTCATCTGCATCCCATCAATGCCTATCATAGGCATATCGCCGAATTTAGCCTGCCACCAAAACTGGCTCAGGTGTCCGACGATGAAAAGCAGAATGAAAGTACCCAAAAAGCCCATGTTGCGCGAAGCCCATGAAGCGTTGTTGCCGGCAACGATAGCATACTGCACCGGGCGCGCTTTTTTATTTTTCATCGTCAGTACTACAGACTGGATGATGTGTAATAAAATAAAGGCAAAGTTGCCAATAGAGATCACCCTGATTAGCGGATTTTCGGACATGAATTTGGCGTAAATGTTGAAAGATTTGCCGCCGTCGTTAGCAAGCAGCTGCAGGTTGCCCAACAGGTGAACTACTAAAAATAGACATAAAAACAAGCCGGTAAGTGCTACAATAACTTTGCGGCCAATGGTGCTGGTAAGAGTCTTGGTAAACCAGTTCATAGGAAAAGCGGGTTTATGCTTGAAAGATGATCTGAATAACGATTGAATTTCCTCAAAGCTAATCGCAAATGCTTTTTAAAGCAATTTACCACACAGATAAGATAACAAAAAACACATAAAATCAGGCATAAAAAGCGATGTAGAGTGTGTAGGCGATGCCGATTACCAGCGGCGGTATAAATAATTTTTGCTCAAAATGCCAGAATTGTAAGCCCCAGAAGCGATAGCTATGATAGGCGCAGTAGGCGTTGTAGAATAGGATACAACTAATGATTGTGGCGAGTGGCTGGGCCAAAATGCCTGTGTAGGGTGCCAGCAAAAAGGCAACTGTAACGAAAATTGCACCTGTAACGCTGCTGACAATGTGCCAGACGATGCGGTTGCTGATCGTAAAAAAATGCAGGTGCATCGCCCCATGCCTTTGCAAGAGTCCACCCATACCCAGCAACGCCCACAGCAGCGGATCGGGAAACTGTACGTTGCTACCGATGAACTCCAGCACCTGCCTGCCGACCAGTCCCGCAGCGATCCACGGGAGCAGATAGGCCCAATAGGCCCGCTGCATTCCTTGCCGGGCTACTCCCATCAATACGCCAATTTCTTTAGCAGCAAACAGCGAAGCCAGCCGCGGCAGTTTACTGTAGAACGGGGCAAGCGAAAAGTCGGTAATCATTTGCAGGATACGCACAGCTGTTGTAAAGGATGCGCTTTGTGCGGCAGGTACAGTGCGGGCAAACAGCAGTACCGAGATTTGTGCCGTTCCGAAAGCAAAGAGTATACCCAGCCCCGAACGCCAAGCAACCTGCCATACTTCTGTGAATAATTCTTTTGCAAAAGGCATTTTCTGTTGTGTGTACGCTCGGCCCAGATGGTGTGCTAACCAGCGGTTGCGCCATACGCCAACCAGTACCCAGAGTTGATTGGTGGCAATAAGTCCCAGTACGCCGCCCTCTGCAAGCAGCACTGCGAGGTTGGTCAATGCTGCGCCAATACCTGTCAGAATCTCCCAGCGCCGCAGCGCGGGGATATGGTTCAGCCCTTCCAGAAATGCCTTGTAGCGGTTGCCTTGCAAGTAGATCAGCGATGCGAACAGTACCACAGCCCAAGCCTGCCAGCCTGCCTGCGGGCGGTTCAGTGCTTCGATGAAAGGGCGAAGGTAGTATGTACCTGCCGGCAGCAACAAAGCGAAAGCAGCGATGCCCAGCCATGCGTAAATACCGCGCATGGTGTTGTACAGTCGCACGATCCGCTCCTCGTCGTTGTAGCCCCGTGCAATGGCAATCAGTCGGGAAAAGGTAGGTGTAAAACCTAAGTCAATAGCCGTTTGCAGGCTGACAATAAAAAGCAGAATATTCCAAAGGCTTACTTCAGCAGCATCTAAGCGACGCAGTGCAAGCGGAAGCACCAGCACGGAAAGCGCCCGTGCAGCAAAACTACCCCATGTGGTCAGGGTGGGCGAGTTCCAAAGAAATAGCAGGAAACGTTTCACTAATAGTTATTCAGCCTGCAAATAAAAATCAAGGCAGGCGAATTTCAGCGAACGCGCTCTTTTGTTTGCGAAGGATCAGGCGCTCCCGGAGGCAGAATATACACGCCGGGAGGCAGGTCTAACTTGGGAAAGTCCTTGGGCCACGAGCCTTCTCCATCGTCGCCGTTATTAGTATCGCGATCGGATTTGCGGAAGCGATTTGGATAGGCGGCCGAGCGTGCACCTCTGTGCAGCATAGCAAACAAAACTGCATAGGTGCTTAAAAACAGCAAAATTTTAATAGCGATCAACATTGTCATGGCACAAAAAAATCAGGCAGTAACAGAATATTGCAGGTTACCCAAAATTAACAAATGATTGTCAGAATCAGTTGTTTCGCAAAAAGTTTTTGTTATCTTTTAACATTTTGATTCGCAATACATGAAAGTAAAATCTTACGCAATTCTGCGCAGTAAAATAGCGCTGCTGCTGACTGCTATTTTTTGTCTTTCGCTGGGTGCTTTTATAGGCAGACAGTGGCGGGCAGATGTAGCCCTAATCACCCCTGCAGTTGTAGCAGAAGCCGCAAAAATTATCGGTCTGGATTTTACCCAAGTCGAGCGCGACTCTATGATTGATGAACTGGTGCGGGCCAGAGAAAACTATGCGCGCATGAGAACCGTCCCGCTGCCCAATCAGGTAGTTTCGGCGCTGGATTTTAACCCACTGCCGGTTGGTTTTAGCATGGAAACCAAGCAGTTGCCTTTTAAAACGTCGCCGCAGGGCAAAGTAACGCTGCCTGCCAATCGCGAGGAGTTGGCGTTCTATTCAGTAACCCAACTGGCAGAACTTATCCGCACGCGCCAAATTACATCGGAAGAATTGACCCAATTTTTTATTGAAAGACTGAAAAAGTACGATGAAAAATTGTTCTGTGTCGTAACGCTTACCGAAGAGCGGGCATTGGCAGAGGCGCGTCAGGCCGATGCAGAGATCAGGGCGGGGCGCTACAAAGGTATCCTGCACGGCATTCCTTACGGCGCAAAGGACTTACTGGCTGCCAAAGGGTATCCGACTACTTGGGGATCGCCTATTTACCGAAATCGGGTGATTGATACAGACGCTGCTGTTGTGCGCCGCTTGCGCGAGGCAGGCGCTGTATTGGCTGCTAAACTTTCCGTTGGCGAATTTGCATGGGGCGATGTATGGTTTGGAGGCATGACGCGCAACCCTTGGAATATGAATCAAGGTTCAAGCGGCTCTTCGGCAGGTTCGGCCGCGGCAGTGGCGGCGGGGTTGCTGCCTTTCGCTATCGGTACGGAAACACTTGGGTCTATTGTTTCGCCTTCAACGGTCTGCGGCACAACTGGCTTGCGCCCGACCTACGGCAGGGTAAGCCGCGAGGGTTGCATGGCGCTTTCATGGTCAATGGATAAAATCGGCCCAATTGCTCGCACGGTGGAAGACTGCGCTGTCGTATTCAATGCCATCTATGGGCCCGACGGTAAAGATCAACACGTGCGCAATTTCCCTTTCAACTACGACGGCACGCAGAGTATCAAAGGCTTGCGCATCGGTTATGTAAAGGCAGATTTTGAACGCAATTATCCCTTCAAACAAAACGATTCGCTTGCGCTGGCAAAATTGCGCGAAATGGGGGTAGAACTGATTCCGATAGAGTTGCCGTTGCTGCCCATCCGCGAGTTGGGGCTGATCATCAGTTGCGAAGGCGGAGCGGCATTCGATGAACTGACCCGCACCAACATGGACGACCAGATGGTGCGTCAGGTAAAAAACGCTTGGCCAAACGTATTCCGTGCCGGCAGGTTCATTCCGGCGGTGGAGTACATCCAAGCCAACCGCATCCGCACGCTGCTTATTGAAGAAATGGCGGAAAAACTGAAAAATATTGATGTGTATGTAGCGCCTTCATGGGCAGGCAGCAACCTAACACTGACCAACCTGACGGGGCATCCGGCGGTGGTTGTTCCCAATGGTTTCCACAACGGTACGCCAACAAGCATTACCTTTACAGGCAAACTTTATGGCGAAGGCGCTTTGCTGCGATTTGCCAAAGCCTATCAAGACGCTACAGATTTTCACAAAAAGCATCCTTCGCTGTAAAAACGCGAGCGCTTACCACGAAAGCGGCTCTTTGTTGAGAAACGAAGCAATGCCTCGTTTGCAATCAGGGGTTGCGCGGGCAGTTGCATTTTGCGCTGCGGCATAGGCAAGCGCATCTTCTAAGGTCATGGCAGGCACATCGGCAATCATTTGTTTGGTGGCTGTCATGGCTTCTGCCGAGTTGCTGGTGCAGAGATGCAGCGCCAATTCCTCTACGCGCTGTTGCAGATTTTCAGGCGCAACAATTTCGTTGACAAATCCAAACTGCATGGCTTTTTCGGCGCTGATGAGGTCGCCGGAGAGGAGCAGTTCCTTAGCGCGCCCTTCACCGATTTTGCGCAGCAGAAATACCATGACAATAGCAGGAATGAAGCCGATTTTTACCTCTGTATAGCCAAATTTTGCATTGGGGACGCTGACTACCCAGTCGCAGACAGTAACCAGCCCGCAGCCGCCTGCAATGGCATGGCCCTGTACCTGTGCAATCACTACTTTGGGCAGGCGATAGATTTGCAGGTACAAGTCTTTCAGGTAGGTAGAATCTTCGAGGTTTTCTTCATAAGAAAGTCCCTGCAATCTTTGCAGATAGTCCAAATCCGCACCGGCGCAAAATACCTTGCCTGTTGCACGAAGCACAACCACTTTGACAGTATCATCAGCAGCGGCAGATGCAAAAGCCTCTTTCAGTTCACTGACTAACTGACGGCTGAATGCATTGCGCTTTTCAGGGCGGTTGAGCGTGATATAGGCAATGCGCCCTTCGGTATGATAAATCAGAGATTCCATAGCAAATTGTTTAAGGTCGGGCAAAAGTACAGCCTATGTCTCTACCACTGAGGTACTGATGGCGACAATTCCTTCGGGGCTGTTGCCGATGATCCAAACTTGCTTTCGGCCGCCTTCGATGCTTTTATAGACGCGCAAACCGTCTAAATGCCGCAAAATACCATCTTGAAAGGCTGCAAACCGTGCCACAATGGCTTTGTCTTCGGCGCTGTGCCATTCCTGAACGGTGGCGGCGTAGCCCAGAACGTCGGCGAGGCTGACTTCTTCCATACCCTCCGGACATTCGGGGAAGGCAGTAAGCGCTGCAATCTCAAAGGGCGCTTCCGACTCGCTCAGCAGCAGCAGCCCATTAGACAGGCGACGCAGTTCCCTGATAGTTGCACTTTCAGGGGCTTGATTGTCAATTGGTAACATACTTAGTAAGTGAATTTAAATTTGCTCAGATCGGGTTTATGCTGGCGTTTGCGTTTTAGTTCATATTCGTAAATCACGCGCCCCAGATTTGCCATGAAAGGGAAACCAATGCTTTCGTATTCGTACTTGTCGTCATTGAAAATGCCATTTTCATTGACATGGATGACAGCGCTCAGCATAAACTCCACGCCATTGTCAAAGTCCACGATATAGGCATTGTCCAATAGGTAGCCGTAAGCATCGCCTACTTTGTTAAAAATGCGGATGTTTTTTGGGATGGGCTGTTTAGTGTCGCCGTACATGAAGAATTTGCAGTAGCCGTCGTAGTTGCAGCAAGTATCCGTGTAGGCAGGGTAGCCGCCACTCTCTTTAGGATACATGCTCATGTGTTTGTAGATGAAACGGTAGTCGTCTTTGGTGAGATTGAAGCGCTGCACAGGCGGTACGCTTTCGGGCAGCATGAGGCTTCGCAGGATGCCGTGCATGGCAGAAAGCGGATAGTAGTTTTTATCGCCAAAGTCCATCGGCTTTTCGATCAGTTCTCCTGCGGGATTATTGCGGAAGCTCATATAGCCTTTGCCTTTGAGCGTAGTGGTTAGCGTATTAGGATAGATTTTTTCGTTTTTCACTAAGGGCTGTTGGTAGATGATTTGATCGCCCTGATAAAAAGTGATTGGGTTCGTGTAGCGGGCGGTTTCTTCTGTATCGCCAACAGAAAGGCGATGGATAATGCGCACATTGAAGCCCTTGCTACGCAGCGATTCGTTCAGTTCTTCCTGTCCAATAAACTCATAGAGGCGATTGTAGGCATCATTATCGCTGACGAGCAATATTTTTTTGATATAATGGCCAATCGAAGGCAGCCCGTTAGGCGAGGTTTCATCCTTAGCAACCGCTGTTTGCCGTGTAAAGGCGCTGTCTATGCGCAAAGGTGTGTCGCGGTTGAGTCCTTTAATATTCAAACGATTGATTTTTTCTAAAGCAACAAGCGCGGCAGGCAGTTTAACGGTGCTTGCCGGGTAAAAATATTGGCTATCGTCCAATCGGTAGGTATAGTCTGTTAGGATCGGGCGATTTTTTTTATCGCGATCTATTTGTGTGTAGATGATCTGCACCTCATACTTGGCAGGGTCGTTTAGGACAGTACTAAAAAGATCGCGGCGACTTTCCAGCAATTCTGCTATAAATTTGTCCTGTTGCGCATACACAGATAAGGCGCTGCTCATCACAAATATCACAGGGAAAACAAAGTTGATGCTTATGCTTTTCATAGGCGCTTTAATTAGCTTTACAAACATAAATTTTTTTGAGCGACAAATCATCACAAACTCATGGGACAGTATCGGACAACAGCCGAATTAGATCAACTCAGGAAATTTGAAAAAATACCTGTAGAGATCTATCCGGATGCGGTAGAAGCATCGAAAGCAGTGGCACAGGAGATTGCTGCACTAATCAAAATCAAGCAAAAAAAAGGTGAAATAGCAGTGTTGGGGCTTGCAACAGGCTCTACACCTACCAAAGTTTATGGCGAGTTGGTGCGGATGCACCGCGAAGAAGGCTTGAGTTTTTCCAATGTAATTACTTTCAATCTGGACGAGTATTATCCGATGCAGCCTGATTCGCTCCAGAGCTACGTCCGCTTTATGAACGAATACTTGTTCGATCATGTAGATATTCCGCGCCAGAACATTCACATTCCCGATGGTACGATTCCTATTGAGCAGGTAGATGCTTTTTGCCATGAATACGATCGGAAAATTGCAGCTGCGGGTGGCATTGATATTCAACTGCTGGGTATCGGTCGGACGGGGCATATCGGCTTCAACGAGCCCGGTTCGTCAAAAGAGTCTGTAACCCGTCTGATTACTTTGGATCGCCTGACGCGCATTGATGCTGCCAGCGACTTTTTTGGGGAGGAAAATGTGCCGCGACGTGCCATTACGATGGGGGTGGGTACTATCCTAAAAGCTCGTAAGATCATCCTCATGGCATGGGGCGAAGGCAAAGCCAAAATGATCCGCAGCACGGTAGAAGGCAATATGACCGAGATGATCCCTGCAACGTTTCTGCAATCTCATCCCAACAGCGTAGTTGTGCTGGACGATGCCTCCTCGGCGGAACTGACGCGCATCAAAACGCCGTGGCTGATCGGGCCTTGCCGCTGGAACAATCCACAACTGACCCGCCGCGCTGTGGTGTGGCTCTGCCAGCAGGTAAACAAGCCAATTTTGAAGCTGACCGACAACGATTACACCGAGCACGGCATGAGCGAACTTGTAACCGAATACGGGCCGGCCTATAATATCAACATTCAGGTATTCAATCAGTTGCAGCACACCATTACAGGCTGGCCCGGCGGCAAACCCAATGCAGACGACAGCAACCGCCCCGAGCGCGCCAAGCCTTTCCCCAAGCGAGTGGTAATTTTTAGCCCTCACCCCGACGACGACGTGATTTCGATGGGAGGAACACTGCTCCGCCTCGTAGATCAGGGACACGACGTACACGTGGCTTACCAGACTTCAGGCAATATTGCCGTTTTTGATGACGATGCGATCCGCTTCGCCGATTTTGTGAACGACATTAGCAAGTCTATAAACTTGCAGGGCGATGCCGTCAAGAATTGGTTCAATACCATCGTCGAGTTTATTCGCAACAAACAGCCCGGTCAGGTGGATATTCCTGAGGTTCAGATGATTAAAGGCATGATTCGCCGCGGCGAAGCCAAAGCAGCCTGCCGCTACTGCGGAGTGCCGGACAGCAACATGCACTTTTTGGACTTGCCGTTCTACGAAACAGGGCGCGTGAAGAAAAATCCGATTGGAGAGGTAGATATTCAGATTACGATGGATTTGCTCCAATCTATCAAGCCACATCAAATTTATGCTGCAGGCGATCTTTCCGATCCGCATGGTACGCATCGCGTATGTTTGCAAGCTGTACTTGAAGCCTGCGAGCGCCTCAAAAACGAGAAGTGGATGAAGGATTGTTACATATGGCTGTATCGCGGTGCATGGCAGGAATGGGACATTGACCAGATCGAAATGGCAGTGCCCATCAGTCCGCAGGAGCTACTGCGCAAGCGTCGCGCAATTTTCAAGCATCAATCACAGAAAGACCGCCCGTTGTTTCCCGGTTCAGATGCCCGCGAGTTCTGGCAACGCGCCGAAGACCGCAACCGCGCAACCGCCGAAATGTATGACAAACTTGGGCTAGCAGAGTATGAGGCAATCGAAGCCTTTGTCCGCCATCAACTGTAACAACGAAGGCTCAAAACTTTTGCAGGGCATTTTGGCAGTTCGGAATAATTAAGCTAATTTTGCCCCACTTTTTCCATTTATCAAAACGAATAAGATGTACGCAATTGTAGAAATCGCCGGACAACAGTTCAAGGTAGAAAAAGACCGTTTCATCTACACGCATCGTTTGGAAGCAGCTGAGGGCGATACCCTCACTTTCGACCGCGTATTGTTAGTAGATAATGACGGCACCGTAAACGTTGGAACTCCGACAGTATCGGGTGCGAAAGTAACAGGTAAAGTGCTTGCCCATGTCAAAGGCGAGAAAGTAGTGGTTTTCAAGAAGAAGCGCCGCAAAACTTACGTGAAGCGCAACGGACACCGTCAGCAGTTTACCAAAGTACTCATCGAAGAAATCAACGCATAAGTTTAAACTCTTATACGACTATGGCACACAAGAAAGGGGTAGGTAGCTCCAAAAACGGTCGCGAATCGGAAAGCAAGCGTCTCGGCGTTAAAATTTTCGGAGGCCAGCAGGCAATCGCAGGCAACATCATCGTTCGCCAGCGCGGCACTAAGCATCATCCGGGTAAGAACGTGGGTATTGGAAGAGACCACACCCTGTTTGCCCTTGTAGATGGCCTTGTAAGATTTAAGCGCAGCAAAGACCGTTCTTTTGTATCGGTTGAGCCTGTAACACAGGGCTAATTTTCTCGCTGAAAAATTGAGTAGTCAGGCTGTCCATTGCGGACAGCCTTTTTTGCGCAAGCGCTTGTCATGTGAAAATTATTTTAACCAATCGGTAGTCTTAAACTGTGTGTGGCAGTCTGGCTATTGACTGACCTAAGTGCTGCATGGCTTGTCGCACCCTGTCATTTTTTACCCGTAACTGAGCGGCAAAAATAAATCAAGTTTCTTTTCGTTGTAGTTGAGCATTAATCCTGTAAGTCAGTATGAGTCGCAACAAAACGGCAGTTATCAGCTTCTTATTTATCAGTTGGATGTGTGTTTCCTGTAACTTTTTGGTTAAAGATGAAGAAAAAGTTGCTCCAAGCACAGCGCAAAACCCATTACAAGCTTGGCAAAGCAAATACGCTTTTGAAAAAGCGAGCGATTTTGCGGTCGTTTTTCCCGAAGCGATTGGCCCGACAACCATCGTAGGCAACGGTACGCCCCAAAGCGTAACCCGTCAAGCCTTGCAAGAAGCGCTTGACAAAGGCGGGCGCATAGAAATTAACAGCGGCGGCGCGCCGGTTACGGTTTATGTAGATAGAACGCTTCGCGTAAGCAAGCACGGAACAGTCATTGACGGCAAAGGATTGCTTACCTTAGACGCGCGAGGCGAAAGACGGATTATGTACTCGGTTGGCGCTCATACGCCCGGCACAGGAGGCCCCAACAACCGCACTTTCCGTTGGGGGATTCAAGGCATCGTATTCAGAAACGGGCGCACCACTGGCGGCCCGCTGAGTCAGGCGGCGCCCAGCAGCAATAACGATGGCAGCGGCAACGGCGGACAAGCGGGCAGCGGCGCGGCTATCTGGATTGGCTTATGGAATCAATGTACTATCCGCGCCTGTCAATTTATTGATAATCAAACCCGATTAAGCCCTGCCAACGAAGAAACCGGCGGCGCGGTTTACGCGCGCGGCGGCTCAAGTTCTGAACTGACGATTGCAGACTCTTATTTTGAAAACAACCGAGCTACAATAGGCGGCGCTATTAACAGTTTGCTAACGAATTTGAGAGTGGTGCGCTGCGGCTTTTTCGGCAATCGTTCCAGCAATCATGGCGGGGCGATATACACCGACGGCGGCGCATCGGACGGCAACCCGCCCGTTAATACAAGCGGATTTGTAACTCTCGAGGCATGCGTATTTGAAAATAATTTTAGCCCTACGCAAGGTGGCGGAGCTTTCCTTTATGTTTATGGTGGAAAAATTAACGTTATGGAATGCATTTTTGAAAAAAATACTTGTGGAACAGCTAACGGAGGATTAGGCGGCGGCCTGCGCGTGGGTAACGGCGATAGCCAAATACGACGCTGCGCTTTTATTGACAACAGAGCGCTTGGACAAGGGGCAGGTTTGTGGAGCGGCAGCGGCGCCAATTTTACAACCCTTGTGGAAAACTGCACTTTCTTTGGTAACGTGGCTGAAAATCAGGGATTAGGAGGAGCGATGGCAATTAATTCCCAAAAATGCTCTCTGATGAATTGCACACTATTCAATAATCGGGCGCATCAGGGCGCGGGAGTTTTTGGAGGCGCAGAGTTTGTTTTCCAAAACTCTCTTTTTGTTGATAATATCGCCACTAATCCTTGGGGAACACACTACAACATCCAAAGCAATCTTAATCATATTTCCAGAGGCGGCAACTTACAGTGGCTCACGCAGAACGTAGGCAACCAACGCACAAGTATTCGCAACACTGATGCGGAAAATCCCCTCTTAGAGCCTACGCTCGACCGCCAAAGCGGATTTACGCCTATCATTAAATTACAGTCTGCAAGTCCGGCGCGCGGCAAAGGCATTACGGGCAATAACGCGCCGGATGTAGATCAGCATCTCAAACGGCGCGTTGGTCGCAACGATGCAGGCGCGTTTCAACTTTAAAATTAGGCGGCGGTTTGGCGCGAAAGCGGCAAAGATGTATTGTATTCTAAGCAATTGATAGTCAGGTAAAAAAGCCTTGTAGGTTGCGCAAATCTGCAAGGTTTTTTCATGATCCATTTCATCAGTTTGGCGCGCTGCTCTACATTAGGCAGGAAATTTGTTAAAATTTGCGTAAAATGCGTTTCGCGCCCCTGAATAATTTAACCTTCAACACAAAAGCGCGTTTTTATCTATCATAAACTCAATTGCACTGCGATGAGCAAAAAACATTTTATTCCACTGCTTCTATTGGCAACTTTGTTTACATTTTGGGTATGCAATAGCCGAGCGCAGGAATTTCAGTTGGAACGCACCCTGCAAGGTCATGAAGGGCAGGTGCAAAACATCCGTTTCAGCCCTAATGGAAAAATGCTTGCCAGCGGCGGATCTGACGGACAAATCATCATTTGGGACGTTGCCACAGGTAGAATCCTGCGCAAAATGAAAGGACATGCCAAAACAGTTTACGAAGTAACTTTTAATAAAGACGGCAAGCTATTGGCAAGCGCCGGCGAAGAAGGAACGGCTTGTGTATGGGAGGTAGCCACCGGAAAAAACATTGGCTGCTTTCAAAACAAACCTTTTCCTACCTTTTCGGGTATTTTTAAGCAGGACTTGGTATCGGTTTCTTTTGTAGTGTTTTCACCCAACAGCCGCTATATCTATTTCAGCGGTGACAACGGCTACATCATGAAAGCCGATCTCAAAATGGCGATTTCGGGTCAAGTACAGCCCGCCGAAGTGATTCATTCCACCAACGAACCCAGCGGCAGGTGGTATAGCACCGTGACAGGCGGCACCGTTTCGCAAGATGAGAAGTACCTTGTAGTAACGGTGGGCAATTTGGTCAAATTTATAGACCTTAATAATGGCATTATGGCGCGTTATTTTCGCTATGATGGTAATTATCTTAACGATGTAGTAAATGGCCCCTTCCCTAATAGCATCGCCACTTGGAGTTACGATGGCAAAGTTACTTTATGGAATGCTACCAATGGGCGTATTCTAAACAGTTATCAGGTAACTGACCCTGAAAATTACAGCGGTGCATCTTTCAGTCGCGATGGTAAGCTAATGGCTACGTCTGCTTACGGTTCTTCTGTGCGCATATGGGATTTGAGCAACGGCAAACTCATCGCTACTTTGGGCGGGCATCGGCAGATAGTGCGTATGTCGCGTTTCAGCCCTACCGACGAACTGATTGCATCGGGCAGTTACGACGGGACTATCAAACTCTGGCGACTCAAAAAGCCCGAACCCGAAGAGCCTGTCGTAGCCCACATCCCCGAGCAGCCAAAACCTGAACCTACACGCCCGGTACCTCAGCCCAACCGTTCGCCGGAAAACAGCAACAACAACAATACGGGTAAAGAGAGCAGCATTGTATTCAAAGACGAGAAGGTGGAGGTGGGTAAAACGATCCAGTTGTCTAATGTTTTGTTTGAGCAAAGCAGTTTCATGTTGCGCCGAGAGTCTTATTCCGAATTGGACAAGTTAGTTGAATTTCTGAAAGAAAATCCAAATATTTCAATTGAGTTGCGCGGACATACAGACAACGTAGGCGATCCGCAAAAAAACCAAACACTTTCCGAACGACGCGTAGCAGCAGTAAAAAATTACATCACACAGCGCGGGATTAAGGAAGACCGCATAGCAACGGCAGCTTTTGGCGGCTCTATGCCAATTGCCGACAATGGTACTGAAGCCGGACGACAGAAAAATCGCCGCGTAGAAATGAAAATCCTCAAATTGTAGCGAACCCAAAGCACAAAGGCTTCGTTAATACAAGGAAGCCTATTTTTTTAACCAACAACATGGAATACAAAGACTACTACAAGATACTGGGCGTATCTAAAAACGCTACAGCAGACGAGATAAAGAAGGCATATCGCAAATTGGCCAAGCAATATCACCCCGATAAAAACCCGGGCGATAAGGTTGCAGAAGCTAAATTCAAAGAGATAACCGAAGCCAACGAGGTACTGAGCGACCCTGAAAAGCGCAAATACTACGATCAATTAGGAGCAGACTGGGCGAAATACAGCCAGTACGGCGGAAACCCTGAAGACTTCATGGGCAGACAAACATATAGGGGCGGACGTTCGTGGCGGCAGGAGGAAGGCGGTGGATTTAATTTCGGCGATATTTTCGGCGAAAGTGGCTTTTCTGATTTCTTTCGGCAGTTTTTTGGCGGGGCAGAAGAAGCACAAACCTCATCCCGCAGGGCTACAGGTATGCGCGGTCAAGACTATGAAACAGAAATAGAAATCTCTTTGGAAGATGCGGTCAATGGTGTAACCCGCATCTTATCGGTAATGGATAAAAAGTTGCGCCTCAAGATCAAGCCCGGGGTAGCCGACGGGCAAACGCTCAAACTGACCGGACACGGCGGCGAAAGTACCGTTCCTGGTGGTACTAAAGGCGATTTGTTTGTGAAGATCAAGATAAAGCCACACAAACTCTTCGAGCGCAAGGGAAACGATCTATACTACACCCTGCCTGTTAATAGCTTTGCAGCCATTATTGGTGAAAAGGTGAATATCAATGTGTTGGGAACAGAAGTGGCATTTCCTATCCCAAAAAACAGCGACAGCGGTAAGGTTTTCCGTCTGAAAGGCAAAGGAATGCCTGTTTACGACAACCCCGAGCAACGCGGCGACCTGTATGTAACCCTACAGATACACTCGCCGAAGAATATCAGCGAAGAAGACAGGGCTATTATCAGCCGCCTTGCGGAAAAATACAAATCCTAAAGTACTTAGCGCGGCGGCGGAAATACCTGCTCGAAAATGCCATTATTGAATGTACAAATGGCAACACGGGCATTTTCCCTGCCGTTGCGGAAGTCGAAGCCGGGCATCATTAGCCCTTCATAGACAGGCTCGTTGCTGAGGTGCTGCTGGAAGTTGCTGCCGTATTTATGCAGCATTTTTCCGAAGAAATACAAACTTTCGTAGCCAATATAGGCAAACTTGGAAGGCACCATATTGGTGCGCTCTACAATTAGCTTATCAAATCGGGCTTTGGCAGCTGTTTCGCGTATGAAATCAGGTACGATAAAATACACCTGTGCAAGTTGCAGTTGATCATAGCTAAGCAGATCGTAGTTGAGCCAGTCGTGCGTGGTGATCGTTGGCAGCGAGCGTTTGGACGATAGCACGGCACTTACAACACTGACAGCAACTGCGGGCTGGCGGGCGCATACAAAGATATGTGTTGAGTCGGTGCGGGAGGCGTTTTGTAGGTCTCCGACAATGCGCTGAAAGTTGGTTTTGGGATTGATGGAGCGAATGACCTGCACGCGCCCGTTGTTTTTTTCGTGTGCTTGCTTGTAGGTATAAGCCATTAGGGAGTCCTCTGCATTATTGCCGTAATAGATGATAGCTGTTCTGCCGGGCAGTTGTTGAGCGGTAAATAAGGCGGCTTGTTGGGCAAGCATCGCAGCGCCCGGCTCGGCGAGCAGTATTCTTGGGTCTTTTTGCAACTCTACACCTGTCCCAAACGGATTGACAATACTTATCTGATGCCGTGCTGCATAGTCAGACATTGGTTCTGCATTATTGGCATACAGCGGGCCTATGAGCAAATCCAGACCTTTTTGCTCGTTCAATTTGCGCCTGATGGTAACGTTGCTGCGCTCGGTATCAAAAGGATGTAGCTCAATATCAATACCTTCACCGGCCAGATCTTCCTGTGCCAGTTTCATGCCTTCGTACATATCGTACACAAACTGAAAGCGCCTGCCGGGCTTGGTAGCATCTGTTTCGCTGAGCATGAAAGGAAGCATCACTGCCGCATGGTAGCGTTTTTTAGTTCCGGCAACAGGCGTAGAAGTATTGGGTGCGGTTTTATCTGCTATTTTTTGTGTGTATATTGCTTTAGCTTGTTCAAAGGTTTTACGCATCTGATTGTCTTTCAGTGCGTTGCCTATGGAGTTGGCAGTATTTAAATCATTGGCAGCAAGACTTGCCAGCGCTGCGAGCAAGCGCGCCTCTTCGGCTTGTTCCCAGTAGGGATAGCGGTTCAGCAGATTAGTGAGTGCTTCGCGGCAGCGCAGAAAATCACCTGTGTGATAGTTTGCCAGTGCGTACAGATACGTACCGTGCTTATAGTAAGGATTTTGAGATACATCTTTCAGCACGTTGGTTAATGCGTCTTTTGCACCTTCGTAGTTTTTATCCTCGATCAGCTTTTTACCCAGTTGGAAGCTGTTGGTAAATTCCTGTAAGGACTGTGTGAGTGCGACATAGGGCAGGCACATTAGGTATCCTATGATACAGTAGCGGAATAGTTTTGCCATTCGTAACAGATTTCCCGGTAAAAATATGTGGCAAATATAGGTAGCTTCTGTCAATATGCTGATATACAGTCTGCTTAGCGGAGTAGCCAAGCTCGAGCTTTATCTAAGTCATCGAAAAAGCGTTGCTGCAACAAATCGGGTGTAATTGCTTCTTCAGCATCGGATACCATCAACTCTAAACTGATTTGGGTGAAAAAATCTTGTGCAACCAGAAAAGCTAACTTGTGAACGCCTGCTGCTACACATTGCGGGTAAATATTCTCATTAAGCCACTCCTGTGTTGCTACAGGAATGGTATAATTAGCATTTCTGCTGTCTATCAGCGAGAGTAAAGGCTTGTATCTTTCGCAGGCGTGGCGGTATGCCATCGCAACTTGCCGATATTCCTCATCAGACATGTATGCTGTTGTGTTCCATACACTGGTAAGCATTCGATTGGCTTCGTCGTACTGGAAACTGATGTACTTTTCGTGCGTATCCATAATATGCAGTAGTTTATAGGTTGATGTGTGATGCAAATGCTATTTGTAAAAAAATATTGACCAGATCCGGGTTATTATTTAGATCGAATGGCTTCAACAGGGCTCATGCGCGCCGCAACAATTGCAGGAGCTATGCCTGCGATAATGCCGATGACAGATGCCAGTATCAAGCCAAGCACAATGCGACCTATGCTGAGGCTGATTTCAAAACTTTCGGTAGAGAAGAAACTCAGCATCGAAACCAGTAATAGCCCTGCAATACCTCCGATGATACACAGCAGCATCGCTTCATAGAGGAATTGGAAGAGGATAAAAAAGTTTTTTGCCCCCAGCGATTTTTGAATACCGATCAGGTTTGTACGCTCTTTGACAGATACAAACATGATATTGGCAATGCCAAATCCGCCAACCAGCATGGAGAAAATACTAATGAACCAGCCCGCAGAGGTCATTACGGCGATGATACCATCCAAGAGCGCGGCAAAGGCTTCGGGGCGATTAAGCGCAAAGTTATCATCTTCGCGGGGCTTCAGCCCGCGATAGGCGCGGAGCAGCCCGCGAGCTTCGTTTTCCAAAAGTACCAAACCTACGTCGTCATCATAGCCCTTCAGCATGATTTGCGGGCGTATGCCCTTACGTCCTAAGTTGAACATTTTCGTCATAGCTGTGTATGGTATCATACATACATTGTCCGTGCTGGGCGTGTTAAGCAAGGTACTACCTTGTCGTTTCAGGATGCCGATAACGCTAAACTTATTACCTCTGATGATGATCTGTTGCCCGATCGGGTCGGCTTCGCCAAACAATTCTTTGGCAATAGTGTACCCCAATATAACGACATTGCGCCCTCGTTCATTTTCCTGTGGATTAAAGTAGCGCCCTTGATCAATATCTACTTTGCTTGCTAGATTATACTGCTGCGAAACGCCAAGTATATTTACGCCGCTTAGACTGCTGTTCTTGAATTTGACAATATTATTGCTGCGCACAGCAAAAACGGCTACGGCAGATGCCTCGGAGAGATTGCGTTCCAAAAATTTAAACTCGTTGTAAGTCGGATTCGGGCGTTGGAAATATTTCCACCAAGGGTAGTCTCTGTCAGTAAAATTCCATGGAAATACATCTACATAAATTACCTTATCGCCCATGAAAGCCAGACTTTGGCGGATACCTTTTTCTAATGCATCTACCATCGTCAGTACGCCGATGATGGCAAAAATACCTATAGTTATGCCCAGCAGCGAGAGTATCGTGCGGAGCAGGTTCTCGCGCAGTGCGCCCAAGGCAAAAAGGAAACTTTCGAAAACGAGTTTGATGGTCAGCCACATAAGACAAAGCTACGAATCCTTAGCCATTTCTTCACGGATAAAATCACTTTTTCCGCTGCGTTTTTCCATGAGTTTGATCTGTTTAACGACAATATGGTGGGAAATCAACCTTGCCCCTTTTTTCTGCTTCGTAGGAGATACTGAACCTGTTTTACATAAAACACACCCTAAGAAGCGTGTTACAGGGTGATGATGATTGACCCATCATGCAATTCTTTATACGAAAAAAAGCCGTTAATACTGACTAATTTGCAGTAAAATTGTATATTTTGTTAATTGAATGCGTTAAGAATGACAGTTGTAAGTTTTTGTGTCTCACCACATAACGTTGCATCTTGAACAAGCTACCTTAAAGTGCCGCCTACTTTATCAGTAGGCAGTAAAGGTATGATAATCAGTGTATTGCAAGATAAGCTACAAAGTAAAATTAAATTTATCTAATAAAATATTGCATCTAAGCAATATTATTTTAGTAGCTTCGTTGTAAATAAAATAGTTAAGTGCAAACAAATGTTTTTTTGAAATGCAAAAGTCAGGATTTTTATTCCGATGCTTGTTAGCGATACTGATTCCCTTGCAGCTTTACGCACAAGAGACAGCGCTGTTTTCTCTCTATCAGCAAAACAGGTATTTTTATAATCCATCGTTTGTTGGTTTCGACGGCAACATTATGCACTTTATGTATAGAAATCAGTGGTCGGGGGTGCAGGGTGCTCCTGAAAACATAATGTTCACTTACCAAAACGCCTTTAGCCCTAGTATGGGTATTGGAGGAAGAGTGTACCGCGATAATGCAGGCGTACTCAGCCGTACAGGTGCGCAAATGAGCTATGCTTATGGGGTGGACTTTAGCAGATACAGCCGACTGACCTTTGGCATGTCCATCGGCGCTATGCTGAACAACGTTCGCTGGGACAACCTCGAGGGCAGCGATGCGATAGATCCTGCCTTGTACCGAATCAATAATACGGCAGTAGTAGATGGCGCTTTCGGTTTCAATTTTGCGCTGCACAATCTTAATATCGGTTTTGCCTTTCCGCAACTTTTTAATCGCAATATTCGCGAAGGCACCGGCAGCGACTTTGTCCGCTATGCCAATCATTCGGTAGCAACTGTCTCTTATCGCATTCCTGTGGCGGCGGGAAAATTTGTTCTTACACCGCTTGTGCTCTACCGAATCGGGGGCGCTTACCTCAACAATGCGGGGCAATTTGACCTGAATCTCAAAGCCGAATGGAATAACCAACTTTGGGCAGGTATTTTACACCGCACTAACTATGGCAGTGCGCTTAGCGCCGGTGTTAATATAGGCGGCTTATCCTTTGGTTATGCCTATGAGTTTTCCAACCAATTTGCCGGAGCTGTAACCAACGGTTCGCATGAACTGATCGTCGGGTATCGCTTTGGGTCTAACCCCATCCATCGCACAACAGCATGGAATCGCATAGCACCTGCGGACACCCGCGTATTTGAGGTTCAAAAACGACAGGAAAACGCAGTACAGGAAGATGCCCCGTTGGCCATAGCAGAACCAACACAAGAAACTGAGGAAGCGGTTATGCCTGCCCAAGAAGCAATAGCAACGCATGCACTGCCCGCAGGCTGGCAAAAAAATCAAAAATTTATTTTACGCGGGCTTAAATTTAAAAAAGGATCGGATGTGATTCAGTCCGGATCGTTTAAAGAATTAGATGCGCTCGCCGATATTCTGCGCCAATATACTTCGGTCAAAATAGAAGTAGCAGGGCATACCGATAATACCGGTGATCCACGAATGAACCTCGAACTTTCTCAAGCAAGAGCTAATGCAGTAAAAGCATATCTGGAAAAATCGGGGATTGCTGCCGAGCGAGTTCGCGCTGTGGGCTACGGCGATCAGCGCCCAATTGCGAGCAACGATCAGGAGCTGGAAGGCCGCGAACTCAACCGCCGTGTAGAAATTGAGGTATTGGAAAACTAACAACTGCCTAACTGGTATGGTCGGCTACGATCAGCCACCTGCCTTTAACTTTGCGCCAAGTGAGGGTAAAGTAGCCACCCAGAGTTTCCTCGCTGCCGTCCTTTGCGGTGCGCTTTAGTTCCCACCTGCCGATCATTTGGTACACTCCTGCTGCAAGCCGTTCATTTTCAATGACTTCAAATTGAAGCCTGCCCATTCCCTCTTTGCCCGGATAATTTTTCCTGTAACGCTCGTAGAGCGGTTGCCAGCCATATTGCACACCGCTTTTGCTGACAAATTTCAGTTGTTCCGAACGAAGGTAGTAAGACATGAAACCGTCTAAGTCTGCATTGTTCCATGCCCTAGCTTGTGCCTGCAAAGACGCGCGTATCACTGCATCGTCTTTATCTGACTGCGCGCCTGCCCTACTTATGAATAGCGAGGTCAGCAGGAGAGCGCCAATGATTGTGTAGAAATTCATCTTACCTGAGCTTATAGGTTCGAGGCAGCAATTTTTTCCAGTGTAAAGCGGATCAGATTATCTACAGTCGTTTCGGGATTTTCGTCGAAGCGCTGTAGCGCACGGTTTGCCAAGATGCCGTTCAGCGATACGGCCCGATGCCCAAGCAGCCTTGCAAAGGCATAGTAAGCAGCCGTTTCCATTTCAAAATTGGTGAGCCGCTCGTGCTCCATTCGGAAACTGACACAGGCATCGAGGAATCCTGTGAGCTTTTGCGGTGCTCTTAGTTGCCTGCCTTGCGGTGCATAGAACCCCGGTGCGGTGAGTGTAATACCCTGCTCGCTACCTGCTGTAAAAAGTCCGACCAAGCCCGCATCGGCACTTACACAGTACGGTACAAACGGCAATCGGGTTGCCCGCTGCAAAGCGCTACAGAATTCAAGTTCTTTTGCCGACTGCGGCAGTGCATAAAAACTCATCAGATTATCTAAACCCACCGCAGCTGTTGATACCAAACGACTGCCCGTCGGGATATCCGCCTGTAGCGATCCCGAAGTACCGATGCGGATAATATTCAGTACAGTATTCGTAGGTTTTAACTCGCGGGTGTCCAGATTGATATTGACAAGCGCATCTAACTCTGTCAGCAGGATCTCGACATTGTCTGTTCCGATGCCCGAAGAGATGACCGTCAGGCGCTTGTTGGCTATGTAGCCCGTATGCGTTACAAACTCGCGCTTTTTGGTCTGAAAATCAATGCGATCAAAATATCGGCTTATTTTAGGCACGCGTTCAGGGTCACCTACGACAATGATCGTTTGGGCGATGTGTTCGGGGCGCAGATGCAAGTGATAAATGCTTCTATCAGCATTTAAGATGAGTTCAGAAGCTGTAAACATGGCTGCAAAGTAAGCAAAGTTTACTCATCCTCCTCTTCATCGTCTGCCGATGCATCGTTGCCTCGCCGCAATGCTTTGAGCTCAATCTTAGCAGCTTCGGCGAAAGCAGACCCATTGAGCCGCCTGAAAAAGCCTACAGCAACCTGCGGCTGCTTATCCTCTTTGTACATTAGTCCCAGAGCAAAAAACATCATGGCTTTAGTATCGGCAGGCAGGTTAGGTGCTTTAGAAATTTTATCCATTTCAAAAATTGCCATGCTTTGGTTGCCGCTTTTATATTGGGCAATAGATTTGTAAAAAATAAACGGAATATTGCGCGGATTGGTACGGAGGCACTCTTCGGCAGCGGCAGCAGCGGCAGCATATTCTCCTGCCTTAAATTGGTTACGGCACAGATTGCAGTGCATCTTGGATTTCTTTTCAGGATTCTTTTCTTTATTAATAGAGTCCATCTCTGCTCTGATGCGCTTCACTACTTCCGTTCTTGGTTCGTTGATTTCCCGCAGCAGGTCGTTAGCTTCCTTGTAGTTCGGGCGGATCTTGATTGCCTGACTTAGCAACTCGTTGGCTTTCTGGTATTCATAAACCTTAGCATAGGCATCGGCTGCTTTGAAAAAATACTCTGCCGAAAGTTCGTACACGCGTGGCTTGAAGTTGCCGAAATCTGCCTTCTTCAGAGCCTCCATAGCGTTGGGATAGTCCTCCAGCCTGTGATAGGCCAGTCCTAATTCGTAGTAAAACTTGGCAGCATCTTTTTGCGACATCTTTGCCACTACAGGCATGAATGCCGTTAATACATCAATAGTTTTTTGGTATTGCTTCTGCTGATTGAAAGTTTTGGCTTCAAAATAGTTGATCTCTTGATGATCGGGTTGCAGTTGCTTAGCTTTACTTAAGAGCATCAGACTTTTATCGTATTGCTTAACTCTGTTGTAGGCAATTGATCCGGCAATAGCAGCAGCTATTTTCTTAGCAGGATCTTGATAGTACTCGAAAGCAAGTGCATACTGATCGCCGGCTTTCTCGAACTGTTTCATCGCATTCAGGATGCGCCCCGAAAGGTCGTAGGATTTTACAAAATCTTTCTTGACCTCGTTAGCTTTTTTGAGTGCTTCCAATGCTTTGACGGGATTTTTCATTGCCCACCAGCATTCACCCATTCCATACCAGTAATCCGGCACATCCGGCTCTAATTGAACCGCTTTGTTATACTGCTGCAAAGCAGCATCGTATCGCTTGTTTGTGCGTAACCTTTCAGCATCTCCAAAGTTTTGCAGACCGGCACCCCGCTGCGCAAAACAGATGCTGACGAGCGTACCGGTCAAAAAAAATACCATAAAAATAAATTGCTTCATATGATAAGGGTTGTTCAAGGGAGGTACAAAATAATCAATGAAAGTTAAGTCAATTACTTGTTTTTGCTGCATTTCTTTTATTTTTCCCAAAATCGTGCCTGTTGGTAGTCGTACAAAATTTTGTAACTTTATCTCAACTATTTACTCGACTAAAAATGCACAACTTACTTATCATTGGTTTTATCCTGATCGGTCTGAGTGCCGCTTCTTGTACCCAATCTTCCTGTTCGATCAACCGAAAAGGATATAAAAAGAAGTGGAACAGCTATAACCGCATCCAGTATCAATAACAAGACTTGTGCATGACACGCTCTGAACTGGCACAACGCATAAGCAGGCATATTCCTAGCGGTGCAGTTGAACAGGTAGTGAGTTGGATTGCAGCCCATCAGATCCTGTTGATTATCTCTCGCAAGCGTAAATCTTTGCTGGGAAG
Source organism: Rhodoflexus sp. (assembly GCF_053489755.1). NCBI lineage: Bacteria > Pseudomonadati > Bacteroidota > Cytophagia > Cytophagales > Thermoflexibacteraceae > Rhodoflexus > Rhodoflexus sp. The sequence goes on along the minus strand of NZ_JBRCHD010000030.1, from coordinate 21,780 downwards.
CTATCATGCACCTACAGCCAAGCGCCCACAGCATTGTATCCGCATCAATGGAGATTTGAACTGCTATGCTTTCCTACTGACGTTTACCCACGAACTGGCGCATTTGGTTACCTATGTACGCTACGGATGCAGCGTTGCTCCGCACGGCGAGGAATGGAAAGCGGCTTTTCGCGAACTCATGGCAGGTTTTCTGCAAAAGGAGATTTTCCCGCCGCAGTTGGCAGAGATAATTACCAACTACCTCAAAGATCCACAGGCCTCCAGTACGCGCAATCATGCGCTATACAAAGCACTCAATAGCTATAATAAACAAAGAGGAGAATATCTGGAAAATGTCCCTATGGGCGGGGTTTTTAACTTGGCAGACGGCAGGCGCTTTCGCAAATTAGCCATGCTCCGTACCTACTGTCGCTGCGAAGAGATCAATACAGGCGTTCAATACCGCATCCATAGGTTGATGGAAGTAGAACTGTCCTAAATTTGACCGATCAGGCAAGTAAATTTTGTGAAAAACTTGCAAAACTTTTGCTAACTTACCGCACAGGCGAATCAGCAGCTACCTTATATTTTTTTCAGTTCCTTAATATATCAAACGAAAATGAAACGCATTTCAAACTTCGAAGAGTATCTAAAGCAGTACCGCGCAAGCGTAGATTCTCCTGAACAGTTCTGGGCAGAAGTTGCCCAAAGTTTCCATTGGCGCAAACCTTGGGACAAAGTATTGGAATGGAGCTTCGACGACTACCACGTCCAATGGTTCATCGGCGGCAAATTGAACATCTGCGAAAATGCCTTAGACCGTCACCTGCCCGAACGCGCTAACCAAACAGCTATCATTTGGGAAGCCAACGATCCGACACAGCCCCCCGTTTGCCTGAGCTATCAGGAACTTTACGAACAAGTCTGCCGCTTTGCTAATGTATTGAAAGCCAATGGAGTACAAAAAGGCGATCGGGTGTGTATCTACATGCCAATGATCCCCGAAGTAGCAATAGCGATGCTTGCATGTGCAAGGGTGGGTGCTGTCCACTCGGTAGTATTTGCAGGCTTTTCGGCGCAGTCGCTCGCCGACCGTATTTTAGATGCAGATTGTAAAGTCGTTATCACCTCAGACATAGGTGAGCGCGGCGCTAAACAAATCAGCATCAAGGAAATTGTGGACGAAGCGATGGCCAAGTGTCCAAATGTGAAGCGTTGTATTGTATTTAAAAAAGGTACACAAGACATTCCTATGACCCCAGACCGCGACGTGTGGTGGCAGGATGAAATAAGCAAAGTAGATGCGCACTGTCCTGCCGAGGAAATGGATGCGGAAGACATGTTGTTTATTCTTTATACTTCGGGCAGCACAGGCAAACCCAAAGGTATTGTACACACCTGCGGAGGCTACATGGTCTATACCGCTTACACCTTCCAAAACGTGTTCCAATACCGCGAGGGAGAAGTTTACTGGTGTACTGCTGACGTGGGCTGGATTACGGGGCACTCTTACATTGTTTACGGGCCGCTGCTTTCGGGTGCTACTACGCTGATGTTTGAAGGTATCCCTACCTATCCGGATGCGGGGCGTTTCTGGCAAGTGTGTGAAAAACACAATGTTAATATTTTCTACACTGCGCCAACAGCTATTCGTTCACTGATGAGTTTCGGCGAAGCTATTCCAAGCCAATACAATCTGGATTCGCTACGCGTCATCGGCTCGGTAGGCGAACCTATCAACGAAGAGGCATGGCACTGGTACCACGACTACGTAGGTAAAAGCCGCTGCCCGATTGTAGATACCTGGTGGCAAACCGAAACAGGCGGCATGATGATTTCGCCGCTGGCAGGAATAACCGTTCAAAAACCTACTTTTGCCACGTTACCGCTGCCGGGTGTTCAACCCTTGTTGGTGGACGACAAAGGCAACGAAATTCACGGCAACCCTGCCGAAGGCAACCTGTGCATCCGTTTTCCATGGCCGAGCATGTTGCGCACCACCTACGGCGACCATGAACGCTGCAAACAAACCTATTTCAACACCTACAAAGGCCTATATTTTACGGGAGACGGTTGCCGACGCGATGAAGACGGCTATTACCGCATTACCGGACGCGTGGATGATGTGATCAATGTTTCGGGACACCGCATTGGTACTGCCGAAGTAGAGAATGCAATCAATGAGCATCCGTTTGTGGTGGAAAGCGCAGTGGTCGGTTATCCGCACGACATCAAAGGGCAGGGCATTTATGCTTTTATCATATGTTCAGATACGCCACCTGATATGGAACTGTTCCGCATGGCGGTAAACCGCGAAGTTACGCGCGTCATCGGACCGATTGCCAAACCCGATATTATCCAGGTAGTGGACGGGCTGCCCAAAACACGCTCAGGCAAGATTATGCGCCGCATTCTGCGCAAAATCGCCGAAGGGGACACCTCTAATCTGGGCGATACTTCTACGTTGTTAGATCCCAGCGTGGTTGAAAGAATTAAACACGGAGCAGTACAGCTTCGGGAAAATGCGTAGTCATTGACAAAATAAGGCTGTCCAAAAATCGGAATAGCACACGGATTTTAGACAGCCTTACATCATTGCAAAACAAAATTAGTTGCTGTCGTAGCGCAGGCGGAACAGCATACCCGGCCCTTCAGAAAGGACATAGATATAGCCATCGGGGCCTTGTCCTATCCAACGGATACGCGCCATGCCTTCAACCAGTTTTTCTTCATTTACAACTTTTTGCTCTTTCATTTCTAAACGAGCGATATGCCGCATCGCTAATGCACCTATAAGGATATTATTTTGCCAACTCTCGGGGTACTTATCTGAATTAACCATCGCCATACCGCAGGGAGCGATGGATGGCACCCAGTATTTAACAGGCTGCTCCATTCCCTCTTTGGCAGTGAGATTACTGATAGGCGTACCGTTGTAGTTTACGCCATAGGTAATGACAGGCCAGCCGTAGTTTTTACCTTTTTCTACGATATTCAGCTCGTCGCCGCCCTTTGCTCCGTGTTCATGCGCCCAAAGTGTCCGGGTGGCTTTATCGTAAATCATGCCTTGTACGTTGCGATGCCCGTAAGACCATATTTCGGGCAGCGCATTGGCAGTACCTACAAACGGATTATCAGCAGGAACGCGCCCATCGTCGTGCAGGCGGATAATCGTACCGTTGTGCGAACTTAGCTTTTGGGCTTCGTCTTGTCTGCCACGGTCGCCCATGCTCATAAAGACAAAATTATTTTCGTCAAAAGCAATGCGCGAGCCAAAGTGAAAGCCTTCTCTACCGGCAGGTTGCGCCTGAAAAAGCAGTTGCACATCAGACAGTTTGTTGCCCGACAGTTTGGCGCGATAGAGTGCCGTATGTCCGCCGTCATCAACTTTGCGCGACATAGAAAAATAAATCAGTTGGTTGTTTGCAAAATCCGGGTGCAGTTGTACATCCAGCAGCCCGCCCTGACCGTTTGCAAAAACTTCGGTTTGGGGAAAGCCCTCCAGCGGCGTAAGGGCTTTGGTTTGCGGATTCCAGCGGTACAGAATGCCGGAGCGCTCGGTAAATAGCATATCGCCATCGGGTAGAAAAGCACCGCCCCAAGGGTTTTTGAGTTTGGTAATCAGGGTATCTACTTTTATTTGCGTTTGCGGGTTGCTTACACCAACTATTGACTGCCCTTGACGGCAAGAAGCAAGTAAATTGAGCAGACACGTAAACAGCGTCAGTGAAAAACGAATTGTCATCATAGATTTATTATTAGCATGTGATTGATAGCAAACAAACCCATTTTATCAACGTTTGTTTCCTTCTCGTTTGGCACTAATGTACGCCTCGCCCAAATTGAAAAAACCGAAGTTGTTCCGATAGGCTTTGATGATTTGACGTACATAGCGGTCATAGTAGGCAGCAAAAGCAAGAGACATTTTAGCCTTGATTGCGGCTTCTTCCTCAAAAATTTCCAGAATATTGACCTGTGCCAATACCCACAGCTCGCATACTTCCGAAGCAGCAATGGCGTTAAAATTGCGCCGTGCGCCTTCTAAAATGGCATTATCGCCAAAAGTGTCGCCTTTGGCGAGCGTAATCAATTCTTCAAAATTATCTTCTACATCCAGATTGAGTTTCACTTCACCTGATTTGATAATGTACAGCGCCTGACTGGGGTCGCCGCGAAAAAATATTGCCTCATTTTGCAAATAGTGTCGTGGATGTAAGTGTGGAACGAAGAGCGCCAACTCGTCATCGGTCAAGTCGCGGAACAAATCGCTGCGGCGCAAAAAGCGGAACATGACTTTTTCACGTGGCGAATACGATTTCCGGTCAAAAAAGCGAAACATGCGGAAAACTATCAATTATTTGTTTCATGTTTGCACAATTTTACTGCCTTTTCGTTCTTTTTTCACCTCAATTTTGGCAGGAATACGCTCTTTGAGTTCGCTCACGTGCGAAATGATGCCTACTAAGCGTTGGCTGCCTTCCAATTCAGAAAGGGTGCGAATAGCTAAGTCCAACGTTTCGCTATCCAGCGTGCCGAAACCTTCGTCTATGAACATGGACTCCAGCCCGATGCCGCCGCTTTGCGAGGTGATGACATCGGTCAGCCCCAGAGCCAGCGCCAGCGAGGTAAAGAAAGTTTCGCCGCCGGAAAGATTTTCCACAGGGCGCGTAGTGCCGGTGTGGTGGTCGTAGATGACCATTTTCAGCCCGTCTATTTCTGCGCGTTTTTGAGCGGTTATATCGTTGTGCAGTTCGTATCTGCCATTGGAAAGCTGGTTGAGCCGCAGGTTGGCAGCCTGCAATACTTGCTCAAAATAAAATTGCAACACGAACTGATGCAATTTCATCTTATCGCTATTTTTTCCTTCCGCCAATTCGCTGAGTTTTTGCAGCGGGCGGAGTTTTTCTTCGTGTTCGCTAATTTTTTGTCCTAACTCTGTCAGCTGCCGCATAACTTTTTCTAACTGACTGATTTGCTCGGCAATCGTTCCCGATTCTTTTTGGGCTTTGCTGAGCGATTCGGCGGCTGTTTGTGCCTTTTGCGTCAAGGCGGTTAAGTCAGGGGCTTGCTGCCCGGCAATTTTTTGCTGTGCCTGCTCAAAAGCTCCTTTCAATTGGTTTGCTTTTTCCTCCCATTGCTCAATCGCCTTTTGCAATGCCTCAAATCGCGTTTCGGAAAACTGCTGTACTTTTTCATGCGCATCCTTAGCATCGGTAAAACCTTTGGCAACGCTTTCCTGCTCAACTTCGGCAAGCATTTGCCTACGACGCTCCGTCATTTCTGCTATCTGTGCTTGCAACTGCTTCAATTCGCCCTCGCAGCGGCTTTTCTCTGCGTGCAAAGTTTCCCACTCGTTTTGTATGCGGTTTTGCTCCTGCTCCCATGCGGCGTATTCTTTTTGCAGCGCAGTAATTTGCTTACGAGCAGCGGCAGCATCGGGAATTTCAGCAGGTAATTGGCTAATTAACAGATTTTTACGACTTTCTTTTCCGCTGAGTTCGGTTTGTAAGTCAAGCAAATTACCAGCAGTTTTTTGGGCGGTTTCTTGCAGTTGTTTGTCTTGTTTAGCTAAGTCTTGCAATGTTTGTTGCGCTTTTTCTAATAAATCTTGCGCGTTTTGGGCTTGTTGCAATTGTTTTTCGGTCAGTTGTATCTGTTCGCGCAGCTGGGTTTCATCCCATGCATCGCTTTTTAAATTTTGTTCCAGCGTTTGGCAAATGCCCTTTTGCTTTTCACAGGCTATTTGTGCGGCATTGTATTTTTCCCGAAAATTGTCCGCTTGTTTTTCCGCCTGTTCTTTTTGTTGGGCTAATTTTTTCAACTGTTCATAGGAAATAATTTTATCGGTGAGCGGGGCAGGGGCAGGGTGTTCTAACGAACCGCATACGGGACAAGGCGCGCCATCGGTCAGGGTTTGCGCCAACAGCGCGGCCTGACTGCTTCTCCACACTTGCTCTGCCTCATCGTATTTCTGACGGGCAATCAGCGCATCTTTCCGCTTTGCCTCGTATGCAATGAAATCGGCGCTTGCTTGCCGCTCCAATTGCGATAGCAAGTCTTTTTCCTTTTGCAGATGCGCCCAATCATCGGCTTGCTTTTTCAGGTCTGTCAACTGGCGTTCTAGCAACGGAATATCTGCCGCTAAGGATTGATAGGCTTTAATTGCTGCCTGTAAAGCATTTTGTCGCTGTAAAACTTGGGTTAATTGTTCCTTCGTTTGCCGCTCTTGGTCTTGCTCTCGCGCGAGCTTTTTCCGCAAATCCTCCGCTTGCTTAATCAGTTTGGTAAGGTTCTCAAAATCAGGTAATTTTTCGGTAAGTCGTTGCACCTCATTGCGGGCTTTTTCGGCTTGGCTTTTCAGGCTTTCATGTGCCTGTTTGGCTGCTGTGAGCTTGTTAAGTTTTTCCTGCACCGAAGCAAGCGCCGTTTCAGTTGTATTTTTGGCTGCTTCTGCTTTTTTCAGACTTGTTTTTAGGTCGGTTAAAATCTTGAATTTAGGCGCAAGGCTGCGGACTTTTTCTGCCTTTGCTCGCGCTGCTTTTTGCTGCTTGTAATCGTCTTCTGTAGATTCGTGCCTGTTGTATTCTTCTTGCCGCTTGCGAAACTCCTCAAAATCAGCAGCCAGATTTTTTGCTTGTTGCAGCGCTGCCTGTGCCGCATCGTTTTCCTTTTGCAACCCGTCAAGCCGCTGTTCTAAGGCTTCTTTTTTTTGCTTCAACTCATCAAAATAACTTGCTATGGTCGCGCCTTGGGGTAATTTGATGCTTGAAAGTATCGCATGGAAATTACTTTGCAAATTTTCCAGACTAATGTGTAGGAGTTTTACCTGATTTTTCAACGATTCTTGCAACTTATCAAAACGCTTAGTGCGGAAAATAGTTCCCAGAATTGCCTCTTTGGTTGCTCCATTTGCCCGCAAAAACTTCTGAAATTCGCCTTGTGGTAATACGACGACTTGCAGAAACTGATCTTTACTAATCTGTAATAAGTCTTTGATTACACTTTGAACTTTTCTAGTTCCGGTAGCAATCTTTTCTAGCTTCTGTACGTTGGCATCTATTGAAAATAAAATGTGCTCAGGGTCGCTATCCCGTTGTTTAAATTTATAAGAGGCTAAAAAATATCTACCACGATACGCAAATGCAAAATTAATCAGTGTATGAATTTGGGGCGGTGCAAAATCTGAACGCATGTTTTTATGATTGCGATCGCCCGTTGAACTACCAAACAACGCACAGCTCATCGCATCAAAGATGGTGGTTTTGCCTGCGCCTGTCGGGCCGTGCAGCAAAAAGAGATTGCCGCCCGAAAACTTGCTGAAATCTATGCGCTGACGCTCAATGTAAGGGCCAAATGCCTGTATTTCAAGAAAATGCGGTCTCATGCTTCGGATTGAATTTCGCGGATGATTTGGGTAATAATTTTTTCATGCGTAGCGTCTAACTGCGGCAAATAGCGCAAAAAAAACTCTTTGGCAATTTCTGTATCGTTCATTTGGGCGATTTGCTCGGTAGAAAGTCGGCTTTCCGATGTGTTGCGGTAGGCGTTGGGTTGCCGCAATTCCAGCGCATAGGCATATTGTCGCTGCACAATTTCCATTGCGTTGATAACAGGCTCTTCGTTGAGCAGCGTTATTTCCAGCAGGTCATCGGGGTTTACTTTTGCCTGATTATCAGCTAATTGAAATACGCCTTCGCGCACGTAGCCTTTGACGCGGCGGATGTCCTGCCGATGCGCAATCGGAATTTTTTCGGTTTGCACACTGCCATCTTCTTTCAGTTCTACCATCAAAAATGCCTTTTGGTGGTCGGCTTCGGAAAAGGAGTATTTGAGCAGCGAGCCGGAATAGCGCACACGCCCCTCCAAAAATGACTGCGGACGGTGCAAATGCCCCTGCGCGGTGTAGTGGAAAGGTGCAAACACAGCTTCGGGGACTACGGAAGCCCCGCCAACGCTCAGCAGCGCCCGCTCCGATTCGCAGCCTTCGCCGCCGCTGATAAAGGCATGACCAATCGCCACGTGCCGCGCGTTGGGCTGCATCGCGCTTGTGATATTTTTTACCACATGGCGCATTACTGCCTCGTGGCTGTCAAAAAAAGCGTTACTTTCTTCGGGTAGGCGAAAGTCCGTCGGTTCGGTATAGGGTATCGGGTGGAAATACACCTCGCCGTGTGCGTCGCGCAGCACTACGGGTTGGCTGATGCCCGGCTTACCGAAAATATGCAAGCCCTGCCGCTGCAAAATGCCATTGAAATAGTCCACGCGTTCGGGGCTGTCGTGATTGCCTGCAATAGCGACAACGGGTACTTTCAGCCCTAGCACAATATCTGACATGACCTCGTCAAACAATTCTACTGCACGGGCAGGCGGAATAGCGCGGTCGTAAATGTCCCCCGCAATGAGCAGCACATCGGGCTTTTCGCTGCGGATGAGTTCGGTAAGCTGTTGCAAGGCATGACGTTGTGCTTCCAGCAGGTCTATGTTTTTTAAGGATTTGCCTAAGTGCCAGTCGGCTGTGTGTAGAATGCGCATAAAAAAGGCGTAAAAGGTTTTAACCACTCTACGCCAAATTTAATCCGAAAAAGTTGTTTTTATAGTAGCGATTTCTCAATTTTTTTAGCTTCTATTTGTCGCAGGCGCACACGCAGCGAAGTAATCCAAACCCCGAGCAGCGTCCAGCCAATTACGGCAGGATAGAATACGAGGCGCAGTTTGGCATCTAAATCATAGGCGTTAAAGCCCGGATTGCCACCCGAACCCGGGTGCAGCGAATCGGTCAGGCGCGGCAAAATCCAAATGAGTGGAATATATGCTGCAAATGCAAAAATATTGTACACCGCGCTGATGCGTCCGCGCTGTTGCGGGTCTGTAAAAGAACCGCGCAGCAAGCCGTAAGCCATGTAAATAAGCATCGCAATAGCTGAACCGTTTTGTTTGGGGTCGCCGTGCCACGGGTCGCCCCAAGTGTATTTTGCCCAGAACATGCCCGTCAGTAGCCCTAAAATGCCGAATATAATAGCTGAATAGGCAGATTCAGCGGCCCAATGGTCGTATTTTTCCAACGGATTGCGCAGGTATTTGATGGAATACACCAGCGAAACAATCAGCAAAATCATCATCCCAAACCACATTGGCACGTGAAAGTAGAGGTTGCGGATGGTTTCATTGAGAATATTCAAACGCGGCACATCCAGCAACAGCCCGCCGAGCAGGGTGTAGAACAGCAAGGCAATAGTTAGTATTTTCCACCAGGCTAATTTCATAGTCGTATTGGAGGCTGTAATGTTGCAAATTTACGCCTTTGGAGAGGTATTACCGCGCACATCGCCCATGAATTAATTCGTGGGCGATAGTTCATCATTTAAACCATACAATTTTAAAAACGCATCATATTCCTGCTGAAATGTTTTGCTTGCATGATGTTGTTTTTGGTTTTTAATGTATCTGAATACCTTTTCAACAACCGACTCGGATACGGAATAAGCAGCATATCCTGTTTGCAAGGCAAATTTTTCATCAATCAAGTTGTTTTGATTGATAAAATGAGAACTACTGCCTTTTATCTGTTTAATCACCTCTGCAATTGACTTTTTCGGGCTTAGCAAAAACAAACAATGGATATGGTCAGGCATTCCGTTGATGACTCTAACCGGACAGCCCATCTCGCGCAATTCTTCTGAAATGAACTGATAAACCTTTTGTTCTACATGTGGGTGGATTAAAGGCACGCATTCTTTGGTTGCCCATATCGCATGAATCCATATTTTATTGTAGGAATGTGGCATGTCCATATATATTTAGGGGCTATGGGATTTATTTGCTGCATCATTGGAAATAATGACTGCCGGACTGCCAGACGTTGTTTAGTCGCCCTGAATATATTTCATCATCATTAATTAATAATTGTCCCAGTGATCGTCTTCGCTCCTGTCCCAGTCAACTGCTAAAACAGGTTTAGATATTTCATATGCAGCATGGACAGCAGCTATATCCTGCAAATTGGCATACAACATATCCACTGTATCAAAAAAATCCATTGATACAGTTTTAAAATCGTGAAAATCAGAATCTTCCATCACATATATCATGGCTCTGATTTTGGAGAAAACAGGCATCAACGGGCTGATTGCAACAAGTTCATCTGCTGCCTGTGTCGGGGTCAAATCTTTATGATAAAAAAATGAACCTCTCAACTGAATCGTAATATCTCTGAGCTTAGTAATTGCGAATTGCTCGTACTTTTCCCGGATTGTTTCAGCAATATTAAACCCTGATAAAATCCCAAGGGATTCTAACATACTACCTGTATATGACGGCTGATAAACCATACCGCTAAAATACAAATTTTCCCGCTCACTCTCCCAACAACAGCTTTTCTACGGCGGTTTTGCCGGCGGCGGTTGTGAATTTTACGAGGTACAGGCTGCGGGCGGGTGGCAGTTGGAGCGTATGTTCACCTGCGGAGAGGCTGAGTTGTGCCCATGTGCGCCCTGATATGTCCGTGATGCTGACGGCAGCGCTTTCGGCGAGTTGCAGGCGCACCTTGCCCTGTGGTGCGGGATTGGGGCTGAGGCTGTACCAATTGCGCGGCAAAAGGTTTTCAGCAGGCAGCGAAGTAGGTACATCTTCCTGAAAGCGAAGTAGTTGCAAACCGCCTCCAGCCATGCCCAGTATGAGGTGATTCCCAAAAACGGCAGGCAGCACTTCTCTGCCAAAGTTTTTTCCCTCTAAGCGATTGGTCAGGCGATTGAAGAGCAGGTTGCGCACCGGCTGCGGGTTGCCGTTCAGGAAGTTGCTGTAAAAAAGCAGTTCGCCGCTGCGGTTGGAAGCTAATAAATCCAGTCTGCCATCGCCGTTGAGGTCGGCTACGGCAATGCTCAGCCCCAAGCCTTGCGGATTGTTGGTGATGCCTGCCACGCTGCTGCTCCGCAAGGCGAAACTGAGATTGCCCGTGTTTTCGTAGCGCTCCAATGCGCCCTGAAATTTGGCAACTAACAAATCAGCATCGCCGTCGGCATCGGTATCGGCAAAAAGCAACTCATCACCAATGGATAATGTATTGATAGTCAAGTCGGTAGCAGCATTCAGGTTGAACTGTACGGGTTCGTTGCGCCGCGCCGTATTGAGGATGTAGGCGAATCGCCCGCGATTGTCGCTGTTGCGCTGCGCGGAAAATACCAGATCCATTGCTCCATCGCCGTTGAGGTCGGCAACTGTAATTTTCAGTTGGCGAAAGTTCGCGGCGGCAAATCCTGCAAAGTCATCGTTTGCCAGCCTTAAAACAGGGTGCTCGTTGGTTCCTGTATTTTCAAAGTAGTAAATGCGGCTCACAATACGCTCAAACTGCGTAGGGTTAGCGTCGCTGCGCTGCCCGATGGTACTTACGAGCAGGTCGAGGTCGCCGTCGCCGTCCACATCCAGCACCGCAGGGCGGGCAGTTTCGCCCAACTCCACCATATCGGCTTGCAGGAAATTGCGCTGCCTGAACCTGAAATCTGGACGCTGCGCTGTGCCTTCGTTTTTGTAAAACCATGCCGAGCGGGTGAAATCCAGTGCGGGTGCGCTAATTGGCTCGTTGATAAACACATTGGGTGCTGCCAGCAAGTCGGGAATGCCGTCAAAGTCCACATCTTCGTAATAAGCAGCCGGAAAAACTTGAAAATTAGCAGGATCTTGCGCAGGGAAGCGATTCTGAAAGCTGTTGAAATCGGCATTGGCAGGTGTTCCGACATTGATCATTGCCACCAGATTGGTACAGGTTACGTCGCCGAGGATGAGATCTTTCACATTATCGCCGTTCAAATCTATGGTCAGCATTGTTGAACCGGCGTGTTCCACTGCCTCAGCTCTGCAAAAATTATTGCCAAACAGAAATTCATCGCAGTCGGAACACTCTTCAATATTGCCCCAGCGCAGGGTAGCTCTTTCAAAAACGAGGCTGTCGGAATGCCCGAAGCGCTCGCGGCTCATGTTGCGGTTCCATTCTATGTTAAACCCGCTGGCAGGAATAAAATTCAGAATGTCCAAATCCCCATCGTTGTCAATGTCGGCAATCGCGGGGATGTCGGTCAGGTCTATGCGCAGGTTGAGATTTGCACCCGCAATCCCGCGTACCTGTAAAGGATCGCGCATGGTCTGGAATTGTAGCCTGCCGCCGGGTGCAGTTATGTTGCGCAGTACGCGGATGCCAAAGTTGGTCGTTGTGAAAATGTCTTTGCGCCCGTCGCCGTCGTAATCTACAAGCAAGCACCAGGCGTTCAGGTCGGCAGGAAACAGCGACTCGTACTCGGGCGCATACTGCCAGCGGTTGTTGTTATTGAGAAAGGTGCTGACTTTATTTGTCGTTCGATCAAAGATGAACAGATCGTTGCGCCCGTCGCCGTTGAGGTCTATGGTAGAAAACTGCGGTGAATTGAAGCCCCCTGCCCAAGCCAGCGGTAAGTTGCGCCCCCCTATTTGCACAGGGATAGAATCAGAGAAAACGAAAGCAGGATTTTGGGCAGTTGCTGAAAAACCCAACAGCAATACAAACAGAGAGAGGATTAGTTTCATGTGGTACTTGACAAGTTCGCAAAATAAAACATCCCGAAGACTTTTTCGGTTTTCGGGATGTCTGATAAAATGCAGTTTGCAAATCTTTTACTGCACTACTTTAGGTGCAATCGGTTGCTTCTTGTAGAAATTCGTAGCCTCGTCTTTAGTCATTTCGTACAAGGCGCTGTCGCCTAATTGACGGAAATATAAGCCACTGATGCGGAAGTTGCCCCAGATGGTGTCTTTGCCTTTGATCTGGTACAGAGTAGTATCCCATACAACAGCTACATCTACCAACACATCGCCGAAGCGTTCTTCTTTCATTTTTGTAGGTACGTAAGCCATGTAATCGCTCAATGGCAGCACTTCGCGGGTTGGATCGCCAATGGTAAGTTTAACTATTTGACGAATGTTGTTGTCAAAACGTTCAAACTTGCCCGAGTCGCCGCCCATAAGCTTCAGCTCATTCGAAACTTTGGCCATGATAGAGTCCACACGCGTCCAGTCGGCTTTTAGTTCATACTTTTTCTCTTGCTTACCACCACCGCAGGCATAGGCAAAAAGTGCAATAATGGATAAGATGGCAATCTTTCTCATAGTTGTAATCAAGGGTTTAAATAGGTTTATATGGTGAAAAAGATTATTGCAAAAGTTTGGCTTGTTTGATGAAGAATTCGCCCTGCTTCACCCATCGGTAGCGCTCCACACCTTTTTTGGCGCGCACTTCAGCAGCAATCAGTTTAAATTCTCCCATTGTCGTATCGTTTACTTTGATGTTCGGATCCCACTGCAACTTGAAATCTACGTTCAGCGAATCACCCTTGAGGCGATCCTGCATCAGCACACCCAAAACGGTCATATCTTCGCCTACAGGATAGGCAACTGTATCATAAGCCAGCGGAAAAGTAATGATCGGATATTCGCTTGAATCCATTACCTCAAATCCGGCTTTGCCCTGTTTGATTACCAAATCGGTAATCAGCCCATCTATCAGCAGGGACAGGCGCTTGTGATTGGTCAGTTCTGCCTTTACTTTGGCTTTCATTTCAGCGCGTTGTTTTTCTTCAGAACTGCCGCAAGCCCATGTAAGCATAGCTACCACTATTAACAGATAGATTTTTTTCATTGTGAAAAAAGTGTTTAGGTTGAATTTTTTGTCCAATACCAGTCGCCGTTTTGAAACAGCCGCGCAAAGTTAGAGTGTTGCTTACTGAGCAACAAGTGTTTAACAATATTCAACAATTAATTGTAGGTAACGTAGTGTTTCCACTTGTCTAAAACGGCGCGGAAATCAGCAGGCAGTTCGGAGTCAAACTGCATCAGTTGCTTGCTGACGGGGTGCTCGAAGCCCAGCGACTTGGCGTGCAGCGCCTGACGCGGCATCAGACTGAAGCAGTTTTCCACAAAGGCGCGGTATTTGGCAAACGGCGTGCCTTTCAGGATCTGGTCGCCGCCGTAGGTCGCATCGTTGAAGAGTGGATGCCCTATGTGCTTCATGTGCGCCCTAATTTGGTGGGTGCGCCCAGTTTCCAAGCGGCACTTGACCAGCGATACGTAGCGGAGCGATTGAATCACTTCGTAGTGTGTGATGGCGTGCCGACCGTATGCTGCCATGTCGCCTTCGTACACCATCGTCATGCGGCGGTCTTTGGGGTTTCTGCCCAGCGGCGCATTGATCGTCCCTTTGGGTGCTTTGGGTTCGCCCCAAACGAGGGCGTAATAGGTGCGCTCGATCGTATGGTGAAAAAACTGACGCGCCAGACTCATCATCGCCGTTTCGGTTTTGGCAATTACCATTAGCCCGCTGGTGTCTTTATCAATGCGGTGCACCAGTCCCGGGCGACCTTCATTGCCCTGCATTTCAGGCAGTTGCTGAAAGTGGTAAACTAAGGCGTTGACTAATGTGCCTTCCCAGTTGTTATAGCCCGGATGCACGACCATGCCCGGCTCTTTGTTTAATACAAGCAGGTGTTCGTCTTCAAAAACAATATTGAGCGGAATATTTTCAGGCTTCAAATCTCCACTGCGCGGTGGTTCAGGTAGCGAAACCGTGATCACATCAAGCGGATGAACCTTGTAGTTAGGTTTAATCGGCTGCTCGTTGACCAAAATAAAGCCATTGTGGATAGCATCCTGAATCTTGCTGCGTGAGGCGTTCGGCAATCGGTCGCACAGAAACTTGTCTATGCGCAACAGCGACTGTCCTTTATCTACTACGATACGGTGGTGCTCAAAAAGCGCATCATCGTCCTGTTCGGCACTGAAATCATTTATTTCCTCACTCATCGAATCACTTTTGTTGTTGCAACTGACGGACGTTCGCTAACGACCTTTAGCCTTTGCTTGACCAATGCTACTTTCTTAGACAGTTCGTCTGTATTTTCGGCAAGGATGGTAACATGTCCCATTTTTCGGAAAGGTTTGGTAATCGTTTTGCCGTACAGGTGGACGTATATCCCCGAAATGCCAAGGACTTTTTCCATGCCTTTATAGACTACCTCGCCGGAGTGTCCTTCCTCACCCAGCAAATTGACCATCGCTGCCGGACAGCGTGCGTCAGTATTGCCCAGCGGCAAATTGAATATGGCACGCAGCAGTTGCTGGTATTGCGAGGTGTAGTTCGCCTCGATTGTGTGGTGTCCGCTGTTGTGCGGACGCGGCGCAACTTCATTAACCAAAATATCGCCGTCTTTAGTCAGAAACATTTCTACGGCCAGCAGCCCAACGAAGCCCATTGTCTTCACTACCTTTTCGGCAATTTGCTGTGCTTTTTTAGCGATTTTATCGGGAATATCGGCTGGTGCGAAGAGGTATTCCACCAGATTATGCTCAGGATGAAAAACCATTTCCACTACAGGAAAAGATTCCATTTGCCCCGAATGATTGCGGGCAACTATCACCGCCAGTTCTTTTTCAAAATCAATCTGCTTTTCGAGCACACCCGGCGCATCAAGCGCTTGGTCTATATCGGCAATAGTAGTGATCTTCCGCACCCCGCGTCCGTCATAGCCTTCTTTGCCAAGTTTATGGAAAGCTGGCAGCATATCTGCATGGATGCGAACATCTATGCGCCGTTCTGTCAGCACAAAGGGCGCTGTAGGAATGCCGTGCGCCTTGTAAAACTGCTTCTGCTGCCGTTTGTCTTGAATCAGGCTGATCAGTTTAGGGTCAGGGTAGATCGTTTTGCCTTGTATTTGTAGGGTTTCCAATGCCTTTGTATTGACATTTTCTATTTCAATGGTGATGATATCTACGTCCTGACCAAAATTGACAACCGTGTGGTAGTCCGTTAGTGTACCGCAGACAAATTCAGAAGCGAGGAAACGGCAAGGTGCATCGGGCATTGGATCCAGAACCTTCACATACACATCCCAGTCAGCAGCCGCCTGAATCAGCATTTTGCCTAACTGCCCTCCTCCTAAAATACCTAACCTAATTTGCTTGAACGCCATGATTAAAAAACAAAGTGCAAAGTTCTGCATTTTTCCTTACTTTACGCTCTGTTTATGCCCTTTTCACATGTTTATTGAGCCTTATCATCCCAATAAAACTCCACACGGCTGGATTGAAGTCATTTGCGGTTCTATGTTTTCCGGTAAAACAGAGGAACTGATTCGCCGCGTCAATCGGGCGTTGATTGCCCGCCAGAAAGTAGCCATCTTCAAGCCTGCGCTCGACATCCGCTATAACGAAGTAAAAGTTGTTTCGCACGACAAAACCGAGATTCACTCCAACCCCGTACAGACAGCAAAAGAAATACTGCTTATTGGCAGGGACTGCGACGTGATTGCAATAGACGAGGCTCAGTTTTTTGACGAAGGGCTGGTAGAAGTATGCGAAACACTGGCGCGGAAAGGCAAACGCATCATCATTTCGGGCTTAGATATGGATTTCGAGGGCAAACCTTTTGGCGTAATGGCGCCGATGATGGCGATTGCAGAATTTGTTACTAAGGTACATGCCATCTGCGTGCGCTGCGGAGGAATGGCTTCGTTTTCGTATCGCCTGAATGCCTCTCGCGAGCGGCTGCTACTCGGCGAACAGGATGTTTATGAGCCTCGCTGCCGCAGTTGCTTCCTCAAAGGACAAGCCGCAACCGAAAGACAGAGCAGACGCGACGATCGTATTTCAAGTTAAAAATCCACTTTTACTATCAATTTTCTATTAAAAAGCCCTTTTTCATGCCCGATCTCTAACAAAAACCGCTTTTTTTTGAAAAATCAGCCTCAAAATTTGACTTTTATTTCCAAACTTGTAATTTTGGAACGATAGCAAAATTCAAAGTCTTATGATGAAAAAGTGGACTATTCCTTTTGTATTGTTAGTGCTGGTTTCTTTGTGGGGATTGGTGCCTACAGTAACGCCCGAACCTAATCCTGAACAACCAATTAACGCGGGCGATACAGCATGGATGCTTGCAGCTGCAGGGCTGGTTCTGCTGATGACCCCCGGTCTGGCATTCTTCTACGGCGGTATGGTTCGTTTCAAAAACGTAGTTTCTACCATGTTGCAGAGTTTTATTGCATTGGGCGTAGTCAGTGTTTTGTGGGTCGTGGTAGGCTTCAGCCTCGCCTTCGGTGATTCTTTTGGCGGGATTATTGGCGACCCGACAACCTTTCTGATGTTCAACAACGTAGGTTTGGCAACTCATCCCGAACTTGCTCCTACGATTCCGCTGGCGCTTTTTGCGCTATTTCAACTCAAATTTGCCATCATTACGCCCGCATTGATTACAGGTGGTTTTGCCGAACGCATTCGCTTTTCGTCTTTCATCTTATTTATTGCCATGTTCTGCCTGTTTATCTATGCACCGCTGGCTCACTGGACGTGGCATCCGGAAGGTTTCCTGCGCAAGTGGGGTGTGCTTGACTTTGCAGGCGGTACGGTTGTGCATATCTCTGCCGGATTTGCTGCCCTTGCCGGAGCGATGGTACTCGGTCGGCGCAAAGATTACGGCGCAGAACACTCACCCTATAACATTCCATTTATCCTGCTCGGTACAGGTTTGCTTTGGTTCGGTTGGTTTGGCTTCAATGCAGGCTCGGCGCTGGGCGCTAATGAGCTGGCTACTTCAGCCTTTATGAATACGAACACCGCCTCAGCCGCAGCGATGCTCGCATGGGTATTTTTCGATGGTATCACGGGTAAAAAACCTTCTGCATTAGGGGCTTGTATTGGTGCAGTGGTCGGGCTGGTAGCTATTACACCTGCCGCAGGTTTTGTTACAGTCGGGCAGAGTTTGTTCATCGGAACTATTGCCGCTATTATCAGCAACTTGGCAGTACGCATCAAAACTCGCTCAGCGCTGGATGACACGCTGGACGTGTTCCCCTGCCACGGTTTGGGAGGCATCGTCGGTATGATTGCTACAGGTATTTTCGCCAAAGATGTAGGTTTGTTCTACGGTCAGACGGAAACTTTCCTCTACCATCTGATTGGCTTGGCTATTGTTTCAGTGTTTACTTTTGGCGGCTCTTTGCTGCTTTACAAGCTGACTGCCCTGCTGATTCCCATGCGTGTCAATTCTGAATTTGAAAGCGAAGGGCTTGATTTGTCGCAGCACAGCGAAAAAGCCAATGATGTGGAAAACATTTTCGGAAGCGTTATGCAGAAAAACGGAAAACCTACCAAGGAATTATACGGAGAAGAAGTGCTGTAAACACTTATTTGACCTCCTCATAATCCACATACTCGCCGTCGGTAAAGTTCCGACGGCTTTTTTTATGGGTAGGATTGCGGCGAATAACTATCTCGTCTTCAGGTTTGAAAATCCGGCGGAGATGCCCTATTGCGCGGATAATACTGCTAGAGAAACGGACAAGTACGTACAGGAACAAAAACAGCAACAGCAATGTTTTCAGCATAGCACGGAGACGAAATAGTTGTACAAAGTTAGCGCAGCCCTCTGACTTCGCGAACTGATTTTCTCATTTTTAGCTCTGAAATACGTATATTTGCCCATCTTTTCCTGTAAAGCTATGTTGCAAAGCATTTTATTATTTCTCGGAAGTATTGGCGGCCCGGAGCTGTTGCTGATTCTGTTTGTAGTTCTGTTATTTTTCGGTGCTAAAAAACTGCCTGAATTAGCGCGTGGGTTGGGCAGAGGTATCCGCGAGTTCAAGGATGCCACCCGCGAAATCAAAGACGAAATCGAACAACAGGGCGTAAAAGAACAGCCCAAGCAATAAACTCTTATTTGTTTGCATCATTCCTGACAGGTTTCTAAAATCTGTTGGGTGTTGTTATTGCTCAAACCTAAACTTTTACAAATTTGTACCGCTCTTTTGCCGATATCCGCGCAGCCTTATCAAAAGGTCAAATCACGGTAGCTTCCCTAACGAAAAATTACTTGGATACAGTTGCCCGGAAAAACGGACAACTCAATGCCTTTTTACAAACCTACGATGTGGAGGCGCTTCAAAAGGCAGCAATCATTGACCAGAAAATAGCTGCCGGCGCTGCCGGAAGGCTTGCCGGCATGGTTATCGGATTGAAAGATGTGATTTGCTATCAAGACCATCTTTTGCAGGCATCCAGCCGTATTTTAGATGGTTTTCATTCGCAGTTTTCGGCCACCGTTGTAGAGCGGCTGCTGGCTGAAGATGCCATTATCCTCGGCAGGCAAAACTGCGATGAGTTTGCTATGGGTTCTTCGAGCGAAAACTCTGCTTTTGGATCTGTACGCAACGCTGCGGACATCAGCCGCGTACCCGGCGGCTCTTCGGGTGGCTCGGCAGTTGCTGTGCAGGCACATATGTGTACTGCATCGCTCGGTACAGACACGGGCGGCTCGGTACGGCAACCTGCTTCTTTCTGCGGCTTAGTGGGCGTCAAACCTACCTATGGACGGCTTTCGCGGCACGGACTGCTCGCCTACGCCTCTTCCTTTGACTGTATTGGCACGCTGACGCATACGGTAGAAGACGCGGCACTGCTACTGGAGGTGATGGCAGGGCCCGACAATTTCGACAGCACCGCTTCTACCCAACCTGTACCGCCCTACAGCGCACAAGTGCAAGAGCAACCCAGATGCGGCAAAATCGCCTATATCCGCGAAACTGTAGAGAGCGACGGCGTAAGCCCCGAAGTCAAAACACACATCCTACGAGCGATTGAAACGCTGCGCAGTGAAGGTTTTACTGTAGAATCTGTGGACTTTCCACTGCTGGAGTATATCCTACCGACTTATTACATCCTGACGACGGCGGAGGCAAGCACCAACTTAGCGCGTTATGACGGCGTGCGCTATGGCTACCGAAGCCCCAACGCTACCGATTTGGAGAGCATGTACAAATTGACCCGTTCGGAGGCTTTCGGCAAGGAAGTGCAGCGCCGTATTTTGCTTGGTACTTTTGTTTTAAGCGCCAGCTACTACGATGCCTATTTTACCAAAGCGCAGCGCGTTCGCCGCCTGATCATGGAAAAAACAAAAGAAATTCTTACCCAATACGACTTTATCTTATCGCCTACCTCCCCTACAACAGCATTTAAAGTAGGTGAACTGAGCGACAATCCGCTGCAAATGTACTTGGCAGATATTTTCTCTGTGCAGGCAAATGTGGCAGGTATTCCCGCTGTTTCCATCCCTTGCGGCAATGACAGCGAAGGTATGTCGGTCGGCTTGCAAATCATGGGCAATTTTTTCGAGGAGGCGAAAATGCTGTCGTTTGCTCGCTTTTTAATGGAAAAATGTGCAACTTAACACCCGCTTAACCTGTAATGCGTATGTCAGATTACTCACAACCTGCCTCGTTTTGGTGCAAAGCGTTTCTGATGTTGCTGTTGATGGCACCCTTTCTAAATTTCCCCTCTTTTGCTCAAAATGTTGATAGTCAGGAAGATAAAAAACGCATGGATCGTTTGAAACGCATGTCTGACTCACTTTCCATTGTTCAAAATTACGATATTGCTCTGGGGTTATTTCAGGATTTTATGAACCTCATTTACCCGATAGAAATTACAGGAGTCAATCAGGAAAAGGACATTGAAGAGGCAATTGCCTCGATAGACAAAGATTTGATTTTCAAACCTATACCCAATGTGGTTCACTATGAGGACGAAGATGTGGTGTATGACTACGTACCTCGTCCTGATCATCTGCTCGTGGCGCAGCGTTTTTCCTGCCTCGAATCAGCAATGCCTCTGACCCTCAACGAACGGGTACACGAGTTTATTGACTTCTTTACTGTTCGCCGCCGCGAGTACACCATGCGTATGCTGGCAAAGAAAAATATCTATTTCCCTGTATTTGAGAAATATTTGCAGCAGTACGGGCTTCCCGATGAGCTGAAATACCTTGCTATTATTGAGTCTGCACTAAACCCTAAAGCTATCTCTAAGGCAGGCGCAGGAGGACTTTGGCAGTTTATGCCCACTACTGGGCGTATGTACGGACTGAAGCAAAATGCCTTCATAGACGAGCGTTTCGACCCGGAAAAATCTACGGAAGCTGCCTGCAAATACCTCAAATCGCTCTATAATTTCTTCGGACAAGACTGGGAGCTGGCGCTTGCAGCCTACAATTGCGGCCCGGGCAACATCCAAAAAGCTATCCGCAAAGCAGGTGGCAAACGCAATTTCTGGGATATTTATAATTTCCTGCCCAAAGAAACCCGCGCCTATGTGCCCATTTTCACCGCTGTTGTTTATGCAATGAACTATGCTGAAGAGCACAATCTGGTACAAGACCAGCCTTATTTTGCTATTGAGCACGACGTAATCAGCATCAATAGCTACGTTTCCCTACGCAATATTGCCGAAAAACTGAACGTTTGTCTCGAAGACCTTGAAGAACTTAATCCTGAATTGAAGCGCGGTATCGTACCCGGAACATCGGCGTGGGCATACCCCTTGCGAATCCCTGCCGATCGCATGGACTATTTTGCCGATAATTACGATGCGATCGTGAAGCCATGGCGGACTAATACACAAGTGCGCTACGTAGCCGAACTAACGCGCCCTGCCAAAAAAGCGAGCGTCGCTACACACAAAATCCAAAATGGCGAGTCGCTGAGTACAATCGCGCAGAAATATGGAGTGTCTGTCGCAAACCTGAGAAAGTGGAACAATCTCAGCTCGGACAACATTCAGGCGGGCAGAATACTCAAAGTAACAGGAGCCGGTACAGGCGAGCGCAAGCCTACACAGGCAACTTCGTCTACAACGGTCATTGCCTCCAACAAGCTGCTACCTGCTGAAAAATCACAGCAGGCAGTTGCCAAAAACACAACAGCACCTGCTACTGTAAAAGCCGCTGCACCCGCAGCA
>NZ_JBRCHD010000029.1:0-35636 GCF_053489755.1 Rhodoflexus sp. | reverse complement strand
ACCCCCTTCAACCGCCCCCACCTCACCGGCAAAGAAGCCCACTATATGTACGATGCCGTATATGAGGGTAAACTTTCCGGCAACGGCAAATATACTCAACTCTGTCAGCGGTTTTTTGAGGGGCGCTATGGATTCGGCAAGTGCTTGCTTACCACTTCTTGTACCGATGCGCTGGAAATGGCAGCCATCCTGACCGATATTCAGCCCGGAGACGAGGTGATTATGCCGTCTTATACTTTTGTTTCTACGGCTAACGCCTTTGTTCTCAGAGGCGCAAACATCCGCTTTTGCGACAGCCGCAACGAAGAACCCAACATCAATACCGACTTAATAGAGACGCTTATCACTCCGCGCACAAAAGCTATTGTACCCGTGCACTATGCGGGTGTAGCCTGCGACATGGAAAAAATCATGGCGCTGGCGGCAAAATATAACTTGTGGGTAGTAGAAGATGCCGCGCAGGCAATAGACGGTTACTATACTTTTTCCGATGGCACGCGCAAGGCTTTGGGTGGTATCGGACACTTGGCGGCGTTTTCATTCCACGAAACCAAAAACATTATTTCAGGCGAAGGCGGCATGCTTGCCATTAACGACGAGCGTTTCAAAGCCCGCGCCGAAATCATTTGGGAGAAAGGCACTAATCGCTCGTCCTTCTTTCGCGGCGAGGTGGATAAATACGGCTGGGTGGATGTTGGTTCTTCCTTTCTGCCTTCAGAAATTATCGCCGCTTTTCTTTGGGCGCAATTAGAGCATTTAGAACAAATTCAGGAACGCAGAGCGACAATCTGGCAGGCGTACTACGAAGGCTTGAAAGACTGGGCTGCCGCGCGCGGCATTGGTTTGCCTGTCATTCCGCCCTATGCTACGAACAATGCGCATATGTTCTACTTGGTTTGCCAAAGTCTGGAACAGCGCGCCGCCCTGATTGACCATTTGAAAAAGCATCAAATATTGGCGGTTTTTCATTATTTGAGCCTGCACAAATCGCCGTTTTATACTCCCCGCCACGATGGTCGCGAACTGCCCCAGAGCGACCGCTTTTCCGACTGTCTGGTGCGTTTGCCGATGTTTTATGAGTTGGAAGTTGGGCAGGTGGTGGATGTATTGATGAAATTTTAAAAGTACTATGCAAGAAAAACTAATCTCTATACTTAGAGAAAGATCTTATCAGTCCTCATTTTTACTTCATTTGCTGTTATTTGGCATTGTTTACAGTGTTTTTACTCCTTTTTATCAGACGAATGATGATGTAATAATGATGCTAATGGTCAGAGGCATCAGCGTCGTTACCGAACCTACCGAATACATTCTTTTTATGAATATATTAATCGGTAAATTCTTAAAAAATCTTTTTATACTATATCCTGATTTTGACTGGTATAGCTTTTTCATGGTAGGCTGTTTGTTTACAAGTTTTACAATTATGGGCGGCATAGCGTTAAAAGGCAACGATAAGATAAGCGTTTTGTTTTATTTAATCGCATTTCTGTTGTTAGGGTTACCTATTATAGCGCAACTTCAATTTACAGTTATAGCGTCTATATTGGCTATCAGCGGTTATTTTCTATTGTTAACAAATCAATCTGTTGATGAAAGGATTATCGGTCTTTTAATTATCGTTTTAGCTTCTTTTATCAGATATGAGTCGTATTTGATGTCCACAATTTTAGCGTTGCCCTTATTTTTATTTGCAATTTATTTCGACAAGAAGAAACTTCTTATCATCTCATATCCAATTCTTGCGGGCATATTGGCTTTTGCGTTATCTCAATATAGCGATTATGCTCACAATCAATATGATAATAGCCATACGTTTAATAAATATCGCGGCTCTCTGGCGCATTATACGTTTGACCAAAGAACGGATGAAGAGACTAAAAAACAATTGTTAGAAAAAGTCGGTTGGTCAGACAACGACTACCAAATGTTTCGTCATTGGTTTTTTATGAATGATACGATATATAATGCGGAAAAATTTAAATATCTTCTTGAAAATTCGCCTCAAACGAAATATTTCATTGACAATCTGTTTAGAATAAAGAGCTATTTCTTTCTTTATGATATTGTCAAGAGTCCTTTTTGCATATCGGCTTTGGCGATAACGATTATTTTTGCGTTGTTATCAAACGGCAGCCGCAAAGCGATGTTGTTTTACTTGTTTTTTTGGGCGTATGTATTTATAATAATCGTTGGCATCAGATACGCTATGAAAGCTCCGCCCGAAAGGATTTTGATGCCAATGTTTGCGTTTTTAGGCGTTTTGCCCATATTGTTTTACAATACTTTTGCCATCATCGGCAGACGCGATCTTTTTAGGCATCTTCTTGTCGGCGGAGCGTTTTTCTCATTATTTTTTTACACATGTCATGTTAATTATGAAAGTTCCAAAACCGCGGTTGAGTACAACAAAACTTTTAAGTCTTTTATCTGGCAAAATAATATGAACAACGGGGAAAATTTATATGTAGTTTTAGGAATAGGATTGCCCATGGACTATGTTTTGCCGTTCGAGGATTTAAGCTATTTAAAAAATCTAAACATGTTTTCATTAGGCTGCTTTCAGCGATTCAAGCCGCAACGCAAAGTTTTAGACAAATATAAAATTGAAGATATTTATCTGGCGTTGATTGAAAGACAAAACGTTTATCTGGCTATTTACGCTCCATTTAATGAGATTGAGTTAATTAGCTCCTACATGAGGGAACACTATGCCGTTAAAATTAAAAGCGCGGAAATCGCGTCTCTTGGACAAAGAAAGATCATTAAACTTTCCAAATCATAAATTAATTTTTAAATGTCAGACTCACAAATTACATCAGGAATTCGATCGGCGCTGTCTTTGCCTTTCATTTATGACATCGTTCAGTCTACTGTGAGCGGCGCCTCGATGAATGCGTTCGTGCGAGAGCATATAAGGACTTATGATGGGATGCGCATTCTGGATATAGGATGCGGAACAGGCAGGATATTGAAATATTTGCCTCAGGCCATTCGCTATGTAGGTTATGATTTATCGGAGAGTTATATTAATGCCGCTAAAAGAAAATACGGAGATAGAGCGCAGTTTTACTGTCAAGATGTAATGGATATTCCAATAGGAAAGTTTCATCAGGACTTTGATGTCGTAATATCTTTTGGAGTTCTTCACCACCTTAACGATAATTATGCAAATAAACTAATTCTTTTGGCTTATAATGCTCTTGCGCCTAACGGCAGATTTATTACAATCGACCCTGTTTTTATCGAGAATCAACCTTTTATTGCAAAAATTATCATATCATCGGATAGAGGTCGGCATGTGAGGCATGCTGAGCAATATACAAAATTACACGAAGCGGCTTTTCAAGAGACGCTGACGCAGGTGCGGCATGATATGCTGCGCATACCTTATTCTCACTGCATTTGCATATCAAAAAAATAAGCTATGAAAAAAATATTTTCAATCATGGATTTTACTGACGGTTTAATAAAGAATCATCCTTTTTTGTCATCCCTAATTTTCAATGCGGTTGCCTTCGCCTTAACGTTATCGTTTTTTGATATTTTTTACATGGGTAACGATGATGTAGGGATGATGTTATATATTAGAGGAATAGGCATCGTTGAGAGCGCTACTCCCAACGTTCTTTTTATTAATATTATTTTTTCATATGTCATATTTAAACTTTATCAATGGTTCGATTTTGTCGATTGGTACCCCTTATCGTTTTTAATTGTCATATATGCGTCTTATACATGTATATCCTACCTTATTTTTAAATATGCGGAAGGCATTTATGTTAAGGCGCTTTACTTGGCTATTTTTTCTTCTGTTTGTCTTAAGCCTATTTTTCTTCTCCAATTTACCATTGTTGCAGGAATAGCCGGCGTTGCGGGCGTTTTAGGTTTGTTGGTTGCAGAAGACGATAAAAATCGGCTTTTCGCTTTGTTACTAATCGCCATATCGGCGCTTATCAGATTTCAATCATGCATGTTGGTTGTAGTTATGTTTGCTCCCATTTACGCATACAAAATAATTTCTTTTAAGAGTTTACAAGACATATTTAAAAATAGCGCATGGATAAAATATTTGTTTGTATCAATCGCTTTGAGTTTTGGATTGGAATATCTTAACATGTCACATCATAACAATTATGATAAAACCATTCGTTTCTACTCCTTTAACTCCGCGAGGGGAGAAATTTTGGACAAAGGAGCTTTGAGAAGTTTTTCTACGCAGGAAAGAAAGAGCATTTTGAATAAAGTTGGATGGAGTGAAAACGACTACTATATGCTTATTAATTGGTTTTTTATGAATCAGGAAATATACAACATAGAATCTTTTGAAGAATTGGCTAAATATAGACCTAAAAAAGATTTTAAAAACTTCATGAAGCACATTGGCGATGAAAAAACCGTTGAAGAGATAAAAGATGTGATCAAACTGCCTGTAATCTTTCATTTTTTCTTGATATTATCCGCCGTTTCCATTTATTGTTTTTCTCTTGAAAAATTAATCTTTACAGCGCTTGCTTACGCATGGTTTTTCTTGACTTACTTTTTGATAGGATTCTTTTTCAGAACGCCGCCTGAACGGGTTTTTATCGTTATGTCATTAGCTACAGCCATTAGTTTTTTTGCCATCTGTATCATTAAACCTAAGAAGGGGATTTTCGACGTTACATCTTCTGAATATTTAAAATTATTATTGATATTGATAGGATTATATCCTATACAGAAAATAATCAGAGATAACAGATATACGATGGCTCATAATTGGACGTACTATTATAAAGAATCAAACTATCAAAAAGAGGCTCTACAATCAGCTATTGAGGATTTGACAAACAGGGGAAACATTGAGCTGCTTGTTTCGTGGGGAGCCGCCTTCCCTTACGAGTACATCAAACCGTTTGAAGATATTTCCTATTTAAAAAAGATAAATATTTTTTCTTTAGGAACGCATCAAGTTACGCCGGAAGCTCGCGCCGTTTTAGCAAAATTGTCTGTAAGCGACTTATACACGGCGATAGCTGAAAGACCGGGCGTTTATTTGTTAATCGGCAAGGCTTATAATTTCATAGAGACGCAACTTTATCAGACGTACATGATTGAGCGCTACGGCAAACAGGTTCAGTGGCAGGAAATCAACAGCCTTTTTAACCAGTTGAACGGTTCTAGACTTTTTAAAGTCTCTTTCACCCCCACAACCCCATCGGAACCTGCAACTCAAATACCGTAAACTGCGGGCGGCTCTCCAGCAGCCGTACCAAGCCGCCGAGCCGTTTCATACACAGCCAACTCAGGTATAAGCCCAACCCGGGACCTTTGGAAAGCTCCGAGCCGCGGAAAAACATTTCAAACATACGCGGCTGATGTTCGGGTGCGATGCCTGTACCGTTGTCGCTGATGGTGAGCAGCAGTTGATGCCCCTCTATCCGTCCGCAAACAGTTACCTCAGAGTTTACGCGCTCCGAAGTGATCCGATATTGGACAGCGTTGCGCACCATATTTTCGATCGCAAGTTCGAAGAGAAAAGCATCTGTATAGACAGGTATCTGTGGCGTATGTATGTTGAACGATACCTGTGGTCGTCCCTCCTCAGCCAAAACCGTTTCAATAATATGTGTGATCCGCTCGCTAAGGTTGAGCGGCGTAATACTGAATTCCTTTTGTTTGACCAATTCTATTTTAAGCACCTTGTGCAGCATCTCGTCCATTTCCGAAGCAGCACAGGCAATCTTGTACAGGTAGCTAAGCGCCTGCACGTCGCTTACTTCCAGTGCAGCCACGTTGCAAAGCCCCATCAGGCGAGACAGCGGCCCGCGCAAATCGTGGGAAGCCCGATAAATAAAGCGCTCCAGTTCATCAGCCTCTCCGTGCCGGTCTTCTGCGGGCAGGGGAGTATGCGTACGAGTTGATTGTTCTTCAATCACAGCTACACGCTCTTTGAAGTTCTTCATGTAATTTTTTGATCAAAAGTGAAATAATTAAGAGTCTTTCACCGCTTCAAAGAAATATTAGAGTGGTTATGGCGTGTTTCAAAGCTGCTACTTCTATTAGGGAAATCCTATAAACAAAGGTAATGTATTAAGCTAAAATAAACAAATTAAATAAATTGACAGGGCTTTCATAGTTTTGTTGGCAGATCTAAAAACAGGCAGACAATGTCAGTAATTATACGCA
This sequence comes from Rhodoflexus sp., assembly GCF_053489755.1. Classification (NCBI taxonomy): domain Bacteria; kingdom Pseudomonadati; phylum Bacteroidota; class Cytophagia; order Cytophagales; family Thermoflexibacteraceae; genus Rhodoflexus; species Rhodoflexus sp. The sequence goes on along the minus strand of NZ_JBRCHD010000029.1, from coordinate 29,468 downwards.
AAGGCACTCCCGCCGACTTACCCGCCGCTCATCGGCTGATTGTAGAGTTGGCAATCTATGAAAAAGCTGAAAACGAGGTCGTTACTACGCCCGAACAAATGCTTCGGGACGGTTTTGGCGAACGCCCGGTCTTTGGTTTCTATGTAGCTGAACTGGCAGACAGCAAGCAGATTGTTGGGATAGCACTCTACTACACCCGCTATTCAACATGGAAAGGGCCTTGCCTCTATTTGGAAGACTTAGTCGTTACCGTAGATCAGCGCGGCAAGGGCATCGGCAAGCTGCTGTTCGACGCGATGGTGCAGGAATGCCTGACACAGGACATGTCCCTGCTCACATGGCAAGTGCTTGAATGGAATACGCCTGCCATCGAGTTTTACAAGCGTCTGGGCGCACATCTGGACGGGGAGTGGATCAACGGGAAACTCTTCCGTTCGCAGTTGGAGCAGTGGCAATTTGGCAGTTCTGCAAGCTAAATTTTTCTGTAGTATTGCAAATCCGAAAAGGCAATTCTAAATTTGCAGCCCTAAAATCACTTGATTTATAGGATTTTACACTTTTCAGGAAACAGAAAATCTTTTTACCGGTGACAAAAGCAGACGTAATCGCAGAAGTTGCGGAAAAGACAGGAATAGATAGGGGCGATGTAACCGCCACAGTTGAAGCCTTCCTTAACGTGATTCGCCAAAGCATGGCAGAGGGCCATAATATCTATATCAGAGGTTTTGGTTCCTTCGTTAATAAGAAGCGTGCCAAGAAAATCGGGCGTAATATTTCCAAAAACACGCCGATCGAAATTGAGGAACACTACATTCCGAGCTTTAAGCCGGCTAAAACTTTCGTAGACAAAATCAAAAACAGCGATAAAGTGCGTTTGGCGCACAATACGCAATAACACAGGAGTGTGCCTATGCATAAACATCAGTTAATTGTTGCAGGTATAGCTGCTTTGGCAGTGCTTGGCCTGTCGGTTCTACCGAAATCTATTGTCGAAACCGATATTAAAGACATGCGAAATACGCCCGCTGCGCAGACTGTACCCGACTCAAACGTGGTGCGTATGCATACTATTCCGCTGACAGAAGCGCAGGAGCGCCAATTGCAAAGTTTGCGCACTGCCTTTGCAGCGGGAAAAGACAGGGCAGGTCTGACCGCAGTGCTGGACTCGATGGCAGCCCTATACAGAGAGGTCAATCAATTGGATAGCATTGCTTATTACAGCGATCAGTTGGCACAGCGCTTTCCTTCAGTAAGTTTGCACATGCGGGCGGCTGATGCCTACTACGAAGCCTTTGGCTTTGCTATCAATCCCGAAAAGAGCAAGCAATTAGGCGAAAAAGCCCGCGCTTACTACAAACTGGTGCTGGAAGCCGATCCTGCACGACTTGATGCAAAAACCAAGATGGGGATGACCTACATCGTTTCGGAAGCTCCGATGCAAGGCATTGCATTGATTCGCGAGGTTTTGGAAGAAGATCCTCAAAATGAATTTGCCTTGTTCAACTTAGGAGTACTTTCTATGCAGTCGGGGCAATATGACAAAGCCATTGCCCGCTTCGAGCAATTGCTGGGACTGAACCCTGAAGATACCAAAGCACAGTTCTACCTTGCCATGTCGCTTGCTGAATCAGGTAAGCGCCAAGAAGCCATCAAATGGTTCGAGTCAGTTAAAAAAGCTGACCCCGATCCGGCGATACAAGCTGCAACGGACGAATTTTTACAAAAATTAAAATAATTGTTTCACCTTTAACCGTGTAAGACTATGCCTTGCGGAAGAAAAAGAAAAAGACACAAAATTGCTACGCACAAACGCAAAAAGCGCCTCAGAAAAAACAGACATAAGAAGAAGTAGTCATCTGTAACGTTTTTCCGAGCCATCTATGAGTAACGAATTAGTAATTAACTCAACTCAAAATGGCGGCCGGATAGCGCTTCTGCGAGATAAAAGTTTGGTAGAGTTTCACTATGAAAACAATAGTGAAAATTTTGTAGTAGGAGATATTTTTTTAGGGGTCGTTCGGCGCATCGTACCCGGGCTGAACGCAGCGTTCATTGACATAGGATACGAAAAAGACGCATTTTTGCACTATTTAGACCTTGGTCCCAACTTCCGCTCTATGCAGAAATTTACCAAGATGGTGCAAAACAACAAGTATGATCATGCAAAACTGAAAGGCTTCAAGATGGAGCCTGCGTTGGACAAACTGGGAAAGATTAGCGACGTGTTGAAGGTAAACCAGCAAATCCTTGTGCAAGTAGTCAAAGAGCCTATTTCCACCAAAGGTCCACGCCTTTCCTGCGAACTTTCGCTGGCAGGACGGCATATCGTACTTGTGCCCTTTTCCAATACGGTCAATGTTTCTAAAAAAGTAACTGAAAATACAGAAAGAAAGCGGCTTTTAAGGTTGCTTTCTTCCATTAAGCCGGAAAATTTCGGAATCATTATTCGAACCGTAGCTGAAGGCAAAGAAATCGCCGAACTTGAAAAAGACCTGAACGAGCTGCTCAACAACTGGCAAAAAGGGATGGAAAAACTACAAACCGCAAAGCCACGTGAGAAAATCATCGGCGAGGTAGGTAGAGCCAACTCGATGCTGCGCGATATGCTCAACGAAACCTTCGACAGCATCACGGTGGACGACCGCGATATGTTCGAAGACATCAAGGTTTTTATTCGGAACATTGCTCCCGAAAAAGAAAAAATCGTAAAGCTCTATACCGGCAAGGCCAAAATTTTTGAGGCTTTCGGCATCGAAAAACAGGTGAAACTGCTCTTCGGTCCGACCGTGAGCCTACCCAGCGGCGGCTACATCGTAATTGAGCACACCGAAGCACTGCATGTGATTGACGTAAACAGTGGCAATAAATCCAATGCTGAAAGTACGCAGGAAAACACTGCTTTTGCTGTCAATATGGAAGCCGCGACTGAAATAGCCCGCCAGCTCAGATTGCGCGACATGGGTGGCATTATCGTCATTGACTTTATTGACATGAAGTCTGCTGAACACAAACGGCTGCTCTACGAGCATATCAAAGCCGAAATGAAGTCGGATCGTGCCAAATTTACCGTGTTACCGCTTACCAAATTCGGTCTGATGCAAATTACCAGACAGCGCGTACGACCGGAGTTGAACATATCAACTCTGGAAAAGTGCCCAACTTGCAACGGAACAGGCAAGATCAACGCTTCTATATCGGTTGCCGACCAAATTGAAAGCAAACTTGACTACATCCTCACCCGACAAAATGAAAGTAAAGTCACGCTGATTGTTCATCCTTATCTGTACGCCTATTTTACGGCAGGGTGGCCTTCCATTCGACTGAACTGGTTTTTCAAATACCGAAGATGGGTAAGGATAGAAAAAGATTCTTCCTTGGGGGTTACAGAGTTTTATCTCAAAAACCAACAAGATCAATTCATCGAATTGTAGCAAAAAAGCCATCCTCTCGGGGGTGGCTTTTTTGTTTGGTGCGCATGAATCAAGTTTCCTGTTTTCCGCCGAGGACTACCACAATTTCTCCTTTGACCGGCCGTTCCCCAAAATATGCGAGCATTTCGGCTATTGTACCACGGGTAATTTCTTCGTGCAGTTTGCTAAGCTCGCGGGCAACACACAGCCGGCGGTCAGCACCGCAGTGGACTCGAAGTTCTTCGAGCAGTTTAAGCAGGCGATGCGGCGATTCGTACAATACAATGGTGTGTTCCCAAGCCGCTATCTGCGTAAGTTGCGTTTGCCTGCCTTTCTTATGCGGCAGAAATCCCCAAAAAGTAAAAGTATCGCAGGGCAGCCCCGATGCTACCAGCGCAGGCACGAAAGCTGTCGGGCCGGGCAGGCACTCCACAGCAATACCTTCGCGGATGCAGGCGCGGATGAGCAAAAAACCGGGATCGGAGATGCCGGGCGTGCCTGCATCGCTGACCAATGCCCCGCGCTGCCCTTGCTGTAGGCGTGCGATGATTCCTTCTAACGCTTTGTGCTCGTTGGCAGTGTGAAAACTGAGTAGCGGCTTTTTGATCTCAAAATGCTTGAGCAGGTTGCCCGAAACGCGGGTGTCTTCGGCAATAACAAAATCAGCCTCGCGCAGGATGCGCAAAGCGCGCAGGGTGATATCTTCCAAATTACCTATCGGGGTTGGTACAACGGTCAGCATGATGGATGGGCTACAGATCTTCGCCCAGCTCCAACACCTCCCATGTATGATCTGCCAGCAGGTGGACTTTGGCGATAAATTTTGTGTACTTTTTGCTCCGTCCCCACTCGTGCGGTGCAACTAATGAAAGGATATCCTTCTGTCCTTCGCGTTCGTAGAGGTAGTAAATGCGCCCGATGAGTGGATTGAATCGCATTTCTGCCTGATAGATCCGCTCAGAAACCCAAATTCTTTCTTGTATGTCTTTAGCTTGTTTTACTAGCGTTTGCATCTGCTCGTAGATCTGTCCCATCTGCGAGCCGGTCTGTTGGCGCATCGCCTCCAGTGCATTGGCTTTAATGCTGCCCTCGTCTTCAGGCTTAATAACCGCACTACCTACCGTGTGTGCGTAGGGCAATAGTCCGGGATTGTCGGTTACTTTTTCCCGCATCTTTTCCAGATCAATGCTGTTTACGTCAATGGCTTTTCCGATATGTTCGTTTTCCGGTTCGGGCATGTTGGCACATTTATTATTTATTTGTAGTACGCTTTTCAGGGTTTGCAAGTTGTTGATCTTACAACGGCAAATACACACGTTTAAACGCATGCTGCTACATCATAACAAGAAAAAACTTCATTTGTTCATACTGCAACAGGGGCCTTGATTGCCGGATGCGGATCGTAGTTGAGCAATTGGAAGTCTTCGTATTTGAATGCGAAGATATCTTTGACCGACGGATTAAGCACCATTTGCGGCAGCGGACGCGGCTCGCGGCTCAGTTGCAGTTTAACCTGATCCAGATGGTTCAGGTAGATATGTACATCGCCAAAAGTATGGATAAACTCTCCCGGTTGCAGCTCGCAAACCTGTGCAATCATTAGCGTAAGCAATGCGTAAGATGCGATATTGAACGGAACACCCAGAAATACATCCGCGCTACGCTGGTAGAGCTGGCAGGAAAGTTTACCTTCGGCTACGTAAAACTGAAAAAGTACATGACAAGGCGGCAGCGCCATCTGCGCAATATCGGCGACATTCCAAGCGCTGACTATCAGGCGGCGCGAGTCCGGATCGCGTTTAATTTGTGCAATTAACTGCCCGATCTGGTCAATCGTACGCCCGTCGCAGGTATGCCAACTGCGCCATTGTTTGCCATATATCGGCCCCAGTTCACCATCTGCATCTGCCCAATCGTCCCAGATGCTGACTCCGTTAGCTTTCAGATAAGCAATGTTGGTGCTGCCTTGCAAAAACCACAACAATTCGTGGATGATGGATTTCAAATGGACTTTTTTGGTTGTAACTAAGGGAAAGCCCGCTGCAAGGTCAAAGCGCGTCTGATAACCGAAAACGCTGATCGTTCCCGTGCCTGTGCGATCGGTTTTGCGCACGCCGTTCGTCAGGATATACCTAAGGAGGTCATGGTATTGTTGCATGACTGCAAAAGTAGCTAAAACTCTGCAATGCTTTCCAAGCTGCGCTCTTTGCAATTAAAACTAAAATGAATCATCTACCATGCAGTTTGTATAGGTAATTGGCGAATCTCCTAATGGAGCAACGAAAGAAGAGGGTAATTATCATATTACCGATATTGAACCTGTTTTACATAAGCACATGCTAAGGACGTGTTACAGGGTAAGAATAAGATCTTCGCTGCTCAAAGCCAATTTCATTAACTATTCAAATGCTTCAACACAGCGGCAGCCTTGTCTTTGCCGATCAATTCGGCAAGTTCTGTAAAAGGCACAGCAGCGATTTTTTTCACAGATCGGTATTTGGCCAGTAGCTTTTCGGTGGTTTGCTTGCCGATGCCGGGGATGCCCTCCAACTGGCTCACAAGGCTTTTGCGGCTGCGTTGGTCGCGATGGAAGGTGATGGCAAAGCGGTGTGCCTCGTCGCGGATGCGCTGGAGCAGCATCAGCCCCTTAGATTTCTTGTTGATGAGCAGCGGCAGCGGATCTTCGGGGTAAAAAATTTCTTCCAAGCGCTTGGCAATACCGATAATGGGTACGAGTCCATAGATGCCCAATTCCTTCAGTGCTTGGCAAGCAGCGCTGAGCTGTCCTTTGCCGCCGTCAATGACAATCAGGTCGGGCAGTGTTTTGTGGTCATCCAGTAGGCGGCGGTAGCGGCGCGTAACGATCTCGTGCATGGAGGCAAAGTCGTCCGGCCCTTCCACTGTCTTGATGTTGAAGTGGCGGTAGTCTTTTTTGGAGGGTTTGCCGCCTTTGAAGCATACCATCGCTGCTACGGGGTTAGTGCCCTGCATGTTAGAGTTATCGAAACACTCGATGTGCATCGGTACGCTGGGCAGGTTCAGGTCGGCTTTTAAGCGGTCGAGTACGCGCTTGCTTTGTTCTTTTTGCTCGCTGTCGCGCTGCATTTTGTCCTTGCGGTAGAACATGGCGTTTTTGTAGCTCAGATCAACGAGTTTTTTCAGGTCGCCGATTTTGGGAACCATTACCTCAAAGCCCTCAAAGGCGATTTCGGGGGCAAGGTTCGTAACCACGCGGGCTGCCTCCGAGCGAAACTGCTGCCGAAATTCTACAATCATTGCAGCCAGAATATCAGCCTCGCTTTCGTCCAATTTCTTTTTCAGATGCACGGTTTTGGTCTGGATAATACAGCCGTGTTCGATGTGCAGGTAGTTGAGGTAAGCATATTTTTCGTCGCTCGTGATAGCGATTACGTCCAGATCGGAAATATCCGGATTGACCACCAGCGACTTGCTCTGGAACTTTTCGATCACCTCCAATTTTTCCTTGAAAAGTTGCGCTTCTTCAAAGGCCAGTTTGGCAGCCGCCTCCAGCATTCGCTCGCGGAAATAGGAGCGGACTGTTCCGAGTTTTCCTTTGATAATATGTGCTACCTGCGCCATGTCTGCGTCGTAGTCGGCGACAGTTTGAAGCCCTTCGCAAGGGCCCTTGCAGTTTTTGATGTGGTATTCCAGACAGACTTTAAACTTTTTTCGGGCGATGTTTTCGGGCGTAAGCGCATACTTGCAGGTGCGAATGGTGTACAGTTGCCGCACCAATTCTAGTACGGTTTTCATAGCTTTCACACTTGCATAAGGCCCAAAGTAGGTGCCGCGCCCTTCTATCCGCTTGCGAGTCGGGATCAGACGCGGAAACGGCTCGTTGGTAATGCAGAGGTAAGGATAGGTCTTGTCGTCGCGGAGTAGGATGTTATAGCGCGGCTGGTGCTGTTTGATGAGGTTATTTTCCAGTAGCAGCGCATCAAACTCCGAATCAACTACCGTGTATTCAATGCGGCGGATTTCGCGTACAAGTTGGCGCGTTTTGCGGCTTTTGTCGTTCGATTTGACAAAATAACTACTTACCCTACTTTTCAGGTTCTTGGCTTTGCCTACGTAAATCAACTCATCTGCCGCGTTGTAGTACCTGTACACTCCCGGTGCAGACGGCAAATTGCGAATAGTTTCTACCAGTTCTATGCGTTCCTCTTCCTGCATATTGCAAATTTAATCGCTTAGCGGTTTATCGGGGATGATTGCGAACAAAACCTCCCGATTTTTCCCCAACTTTGCGGCGCAAATTCTCCTATCTTCGTCATGCAAAAGAAAATCAGTTCCGCCCTTGTTTCGGTTTATTACAAAGACAACTTAGAACCGCTGTTGCGTTTATTGCATCAACAAGGCGTGCGGCTCTATTCCACCGGCGGCACACAGCAATTCATCGAAAGCCTGAACCTGCCCGTTACGGCAGTGGAAGACCTGACAGGCTATCCTTCCATTTTTGGCGGGCGCGTGAAAACCCTGCATCCCAAAGTTTTTGGCGGCATATTGCACCGCCGCGACCTTGCCAACGACCGCGAGCAGGCAGCCCAATACGAAATTCCCGCTATTGACATGGTCATTGTGGACTTATATCCCTTTGAGGACACAGTAGCCTCTGGCGCTGCCGAAGATGCTGTTATTGAAAAAATTGACATTGGCGGCATTTCATTGATCCGCGCTGCTGCCAAAAATTTTAACGATGTGTTCATCGTCTCATCGCGCGAGCAGTACAAAGACGTGTATCAGATCTTGTCGGAACAAAAGGGCGAAACTACGCTTGCCCAGCGCCGCCGCTACGCCGCGAAGGCTTTTGACATAAGTTCGCACTACGATAGTGCGATTTTCAACTATTTCAACCGCACCGAAGAACTGCCCGTTTTCAAGCAAAGCCTGCGCAAAAGCCGCCCCCTCCGCTATGGCGAAAATCCGCACCAAAAAGGCTATTTCTTTGGCAATCTGGATGCGATGTTTGAACAACTGAACGGCAAAGAGTTGTCTTACAACAACTTAGCGGATATTGACGCGGCCGTGAAACTCATTGCCGAATTTGGCGGTGAGCCTGCCTTTGCAATATTGAAACACACCAACGCTTGCGGCGCAGCAACGGCAGGCAACGTCCGCGATGCCTACCTAAAAGCCTTGCAAGCCGACCCTGTATCGGCCTTCGGCGGCGTGTTGATAACCAACAAGCCGATAGATTTGGCAACTGCCAAAGAGATAGACGCGCTGTTTTTTGAGGTGTTGATTGCGCCGCTGTTTTACGAATCGGCGCTGCCGGTGCTTAAAACCAAGAAAAATCGCATCTTGTTGCGGCAAAAAGCCGCTGCGCTACCCGATTGGCAAGCAAGAACGCTACTCAACGGCATGATTGCGCAAGAGCGCGACGCAAAAACCGAAACCACAGCCGACCTCAAAACCGTTACCAAACGCGAACCGACCGCCGATGAAGTCAAAGCGCTGCTCTTTGCCAATAAATTGGTCAAACATGCCAAAAGCAACGCCATCGTGCTGGCGCAGAACGGGCAGTTATTTGCCGCCGGCGTGGGGCAAACCTCCCGCGTAGATGCGCTCCGTCAGGCAATTGAAAAAGCCAAACATTTCGGTTTTGACCTGAGCAAGGCGGTAATGGCTTCCGATGCCTTCTTCCCCTTCCCCGACTGCGTGGAAATTGCGCATCAGGCGGGCATTCGCGCTGTGATTCAGCCGGGCGGCTCCATCAAAGATGCCGATTCTATCGCCTTCTGCGATGCCAACGACATGGCAATGGTATTTACAGGCGTGCGCCATTTCTTGCATTAATAAAATGTCAACGTAAGTCATCGTTGCACGCCGTACCGAATTTTTGGAACGCTGATTACGCTGATTTTCACGGATTTCTGTACAACGCTTTTTCCTGATTAAAAAACAATCAAAAATCTGCGTTATTCCGTGTTATCTGCCTGTACCCGTGTTCTATCTAAATTTTTGTGATGACTCATATATACGCTACAGCCTCTGCGGTAAAACCCTACTGCCAATAAATTTTACGAACGACAATGCCCTGCGGTGTAAACAGCCGCAGGATATAGATGCCTGTGGCGGGTTTTAGTGGTCGGATTTCATTCTGCGGCGATTCTATTTCGCCTGCGGTAATCACCTGCCCCAACAGATTATAGATTTCATAGCGACAGCCCAGCAAGGGATGCGGACTTTCTACGCGAATCGCATCTGTAACGGGGTTGGGGAAAATGCGTACCTGTGCGGTCAGGTCTACTTTTTGCAAAAAAGCCTGCACATCGCCCCTGCCAACGTTGCTGGTCAATAACTCGCGGCGGCGTGGACTGACTGCCAGCACCTGCCGCATTCGTGCCACTTGACAAATGGTGAATAGGTTCATGCAGGCATCGTCTGTAAACTGCATAAAATTTTGCGACATGGTCGGTTGTTCACAACTCAACGGATTATCAGGACAGCCTGCGGTAGTTAAAAACGTAGGTGGCGTGTCTTCGCAATGGTCGTTCAGTCCGAAGCAGCCGCCTTCAAAAGGATGCAGCAAGCCCAAAAAATGCCCGATCTCGTGGGTCAGGGTGCGTCCGCGGTCAAAGCGACCGGGCACAGCCTGACGATTCAGTGGGGCAGCCCAAGGCGTTCTAACAACCGACCCCAGCCGATTGTGGCGCACGACAACGCCGTCTGTAGCAGCATTTTGCGGATTTTCGGGCAGCCCGCCCAGCCCTGCAAGGTCGGGAAACTGCGCGTAGCCCGCCAGTGGCGCTCCCATGCGCAGGCTATCTACTACCCACACATTCAGATAGCGCGCAGGATCCCAGATTGTTGTTGGTTTTACCTCTGCATCAAAGCTCGTTACCGAATAAAAGCCGTTGGCAGGGCGCGGCAGCGCTACGCGTCTGATACCCGGTTCAGGGAGCAAGTTGCCTTCGGGGTCGGTAGCGGCGAGATAAAATTCAATTCCCGCATCGGCAGCTACCGGCTGAAACAGTGGCAGCGTGCGGCTTGCATCGGCATTCCTGCGGCGAAAATCTTCGTTTAGCACCTCTATTTGTGCAAAAATCTGCTCGGCGGTAATGTTTGGGCCCTGCCCTACAGCTTCGCCGTGATGAATTACATGGAAGATAATAGGTATTTGCAAGATTTCGTTTTCAGTACGCCCGGTGCCGGTGTTTGCAGGCAGCGATTGCTTTAGCAGGTGCTGGAAGTGCATAAAATAAGCAGCGCCCTCAGTCGAAGTGCCGCAGCGCTGTTCATCCTGTGCTGCAAGCGGAAGGGAAAGGAATAGGGTGTAGATAAACCAGCCCGCCAAAGCATTTTTGAGCAGTTGCATATCCTAATGCTTAAGGCAGTGGAATGGTTTTAAATACCTCGTAGTAGTACGGACTTTGTTGTTCATCGGCAGGGTCGTAGTCCTCCTTAGGGCCGCCCGACATGATGACAACCTCATTCCCTTTAACGACTGCATAATAATTGGTAGTGCCGCCCCAGTAGCCACCGCAGGCAATCACAGCGTCTTCAGGAATGCCATTGTTGATAAATTTAGAGGCTGGAATTTCTGCCAAAGGCTGTCTGACTTCCCCTAAAGATATTTCTTTGCCGTTAATCAGGACAGCAAAGCGGGTAATAGGCGCTGTTTCCGTTTCATCCATTCCCAGCGCCTCGATTTTCCATTCCAGAGACACCGCAACTTCTTCGACAGTGGTTTGCGATTGTTCTTCAGCGGGCTTTTTACCACCACAGGCAACCATGCCAAGCGACATCATGCCAACAAGGGCTACGAGCAAATATTTTTTCATAAACGTATCTTTTTTGCAGACAAATGTAGCAACCAGTGCATTTTTTTCTGCTGATTGGCTTGTTAAAACTTGTTACAACTATTGCCTGAGCAGACGGGCAATGCTGCTGCCGCCATCTAAGGTAAAGACTACGTATGGATTTTGTGCTTCGTCTAAGGCAATCATCACCCCACGACCGTCAAGGGGTGTGTTTTCATACACCAATCGCCATTGTTCTTGCCCCTGTCCGTTGAATTTGCGCACAAAAGAGTTCTTGGTTGATGCTTGTTGCCTGATCAAAACCGACGGTATGTACATTGCCTCGCGTGTCGGTTGCGGTCGTCGCATTAGTAAGTGAGATACTGCTCGGTGCGGGATCTTCGTTTGCTTTATCATTCTTGCAGGTTGCCAATGAAAATGTAAGCAGCAACAGGAGTGCAGGAAATTGTTTCATACATCAGGGTTGGTCTTGCTGACAAATGAGTCAAACTGATAAATATTTTATCTGCCTGCTTGCATGTGTAGTCTGCTGATTTGCCATGCAACAGCAATTGTAATTGCGCTGCTGATTGTTGCCGATAGCCACCACAAAGCGGCTGCACTAAGTTGCCACTCGCAAACAGCTTGTACCGCTTTGACGATATTTTGTGTGCCTATTAGGCTGCATACCCAAAGGACAATGCCCCCTGCAATATTTTCCGCATATCCGTTGCAAGTCTCAGCAGGCAGTTGTTGGCGATTATTGACTGCCAGCAGGAGCAAAGCTGCTATGAAAGGCAAGAGCATTCCGTTGGCTACCTGCGCCGCCAAAATAGCAGGTACAGGTTTGATGCCTGCCATGCCAAAAGCAAGCCCGAAGAGCATAACGCTTGCCCAGATCAGGCGGAATTGCTGTACCGAAAAAGAGTTTCGGGCGGTGGTTTGGGCAGTAATGGCAGCAGCCAGTGGGGCAGTAACCGAAGAACTGAAGCCCGCCGCAAACAAGCCCAACCCAAAAAGCAAGCTACCTGCCTCGCCTGTCTGTTCGCGGATAGCAGCGGCGAATGTCTGGAATTGAAAGGACTCCTTCAGGAAAGTTCCGGCAGCGAGGATGGCAATAGAAACAGCGCCGCCCAGCATGACCGCAATAGCGATGCCCAGCCGCACCTCGCCGATGCTTTGCCGGTGTCCGATACCCGATGCCAGAAAAAGATTGTAGGGAACAATAGTCGTTCCGAGCAGCCCCGTGAGCAGCAATAGACTCCCTTCGGGCAGTTGCGGAATGAAAAGCCCGCGCAGCCAATCGGTGGCGCTGTGTGGGGTATGCCAGGCAAGCCAGCCAAACATCAGCGCCATCAGCGCAACTGCCAGCCCCATGCTTTTGGCAACGGTTTGCGGCGCGCCTTTCCAGAGAAAAAAACTGCCTGTCGCTGCAATGAGCGCCGCCGCCACAGAGGTAGGAATATCCCAGAGTAGTTGAAGTCCTGCTACTGCGCCCAAGATATTGCCCGCCTGATAGGCAGCGCAGCCCATGATGATAGCAACTGCTACTATCCGCGCAATAGGCAATGTCTCAAACTGGTGGAGGAGTACCTGTCCGAGATTTTTTTGTCCGCCGAGTGCCAGTCGGGCTGCCTGCTCTTGCAAAACGATGCAGGCAAACGTAGCAAACAACAAGCCCCAAAGTAGCGAAAGCCCAAAGGAAGTGCCGGCAGCGGCTGCCGTTGTAACCGTTCCCGGGCCAATAAATGCCGCAGAAATAACCGACCAGAAGAGAATGTTTCCCGCGCTCCGCCCAATGTATCTCATGTATGCAGGGAATTAGATCCCGTACTTTTGTTTCAGGTAATCGTCGTATTCATCGGCATACACTCCTATGCGCGTCAGCATGGCAAGCGCCTCTTCAGGGCTTAAGCCTTCCAGCTCGCGAATAGTGCGCAGGTACAGCCAGCCTTCGTACATAGAAAAAGCAACGCCGTAGAGTTGGTAGTTGAGCTGGAGGAGTTCCTCAAGAAGCGCTTCTCTGTTATCGCCCTGCGGCACTTTCATTACGGGCGACATGATTTGCAGATAGCCGTAGTCGTCGCGCTCACGCGAGAGGAAAACGTTGATCCAAACGCTGGCAGAACCTTTGCGTAAATCCCACTGCCCTGCCTTCTGAGTACGAGCCTCGACCGGATTGACTCCAAGCTCTTCGATGGCGTTCTCTACGAGCTGGTAATAGTGAGTAAGTTCAAACATATACAAATGGCACGATTAAAAGGTAAAGAACGTAAATCTTATTCACATAAAACGAAAATCAGCGGGTGAAAATATAGCCTGCCTTGAGCGGGAAATGATCGGAATGATCTACCGCGCGGTTGGTTTGCAGGTAAGTGGCTTTGAGTCCTTTACTGTAAAATTGGTTATCAATTCGCAGGAAAAAAAGTTTGCCATTGTAGGTAAAACCCAAACCGGCGGCGGCTTTTTCAAATGCGTTATCCAGCAAGCGGCTGAGTCTGTAATAGGTGTGGCTGTAGGGAACATCGTTCAGATCGCCGCAAAGAATGACGGGATAGGGTGAGCTGGCTAGATGTTCTATGAGAATTTGTATTTGTAAACTCCTCTTCACCAATCCTTTGCGCAGCCTGCTGAAAACATCTTTTGAAATCTGCTTGATTTTTTCCGCGTCGCTGCTGTTGTGAAAAATAGCGTGTTCATTGATGCTCATGGACTGCAAATGCACATTGTAAACGCGCACGGTATCTTTTTTAATCACAAGATCGGCAAAGATAGCCCCGTAGTTGTAGCGTCCTTTGATGTCTATAGATCCCTTGTTGACGATCGGGAAGCGGGAGTAGATAGCTAGCCCCATCCAGCCGCCCAAGTCGTTCGTGCAGCAAGGGCTGAAGTAATAATTATATCCGGCGCGTTTGCCCATGCGCTTTGGAATATTGAACAGCGTAGAACTGTCCAACTGATAGTATTCCTGCAAGCATTTGATATCTGAAGAATCGCGCATGACCCACTGAACGATCGCCTTCGCCTGTGCGCTGTGTTCAGCGCGGTCATAGGCATTGAATAGGCGTACGTTGTAGCTCAGCAGTTCAAATTCGGGCTTAGTATCGTCGGGCAGATTGAGGGCAAAAGTTGCATTCCAGTACGGAAACGCAGCCAGCAGCCCCAGCGCAGGATAGGCAGCCAAGCGCAGTTTGCCAAGTGCAAGCCATATAATTAGCAGCACTATGTGCCCTGTCATACAGACGGGAATCATCAGCGCCAGAAAACCTGCCGGCCAGAAGGTTTCTGGCGAAACCAAAGGCGCAGCATAGCAAACCAGACTTACTAACAGCAAAAATCGGTTAGCATAGCGCAGCAACACACGCACCAGAGAGCGAACAGCCATATCAACGTCTTATGATGGATGTCCCATCGCCACAATCAGGTCAAACTCTGCCACTGTAACAGGCATAACCGAAAGGCGGGATTGCTTAATCAGACCGATATTGGCAAGTTGCGGCTCGGCTTTGATGGCTGCCAGACTCACCAATTGAGGGAACTCGCTGTGCCATTCCAAATCAACTGCAACCCACTTGGTATCAGTAGTCGTTGGGTCTTGGTAAGCCATGCGGACGACTTTTGCGATGCCGACTACGCCGGGGTTCGTATTGCTGTGATAGAATAGGACAAGGTCGCCTTCCTGCATGGCTTGCAGGTTGTTGCGTGCCTGAAAGTTGCGCACACCATCCCAGAAGGTACGGCGGTCGCGGGTAAATTCTACCCAAGAGTATGTTTCGGGATCTGATTTAACAAGCCAGTAATTCATATTGCCAAAAATACGGCATTCAGGCAGATTTTAAAACAGGTGGATCAACAGAGGGCTTGCTTCCTTTTTGCGTTTGTCTGTTTTCTTTTTGCTTTTGTTGTTTTTGTAGGATTTACTGTTTTAGCATTCTTTTTAGAGGTAAATGCTACAATTTTTTGCCAATTTATTACGCCATCGCCATAAAATTCCTGTGTAAATCTTAAAAGTAACAACATGATGGATGAATTGCGCGATGGGTCAATCGAGGCTGTCCAAAAAGGCTGCATGTAGCACAGACTTTAATCTATAGCTATTTGATTATCAAATGATTAACAAATCACAGACTAAAGTGTTACCTTCTGACAGCCTCGCGGAGCAGAAAAAGGGATAGGGATGATTTTAATGCTATCAATATGCAATCGCTACGGAATAAAAACTGCATGGTGTATAATTCATTTTAGTATAATTTTTTGGAAGAGTTGCACCTTCAAGCATACGGGCTGAATGTGCAGTATTAAGTCAAAAAACTGCTAACTTGCTCGCATGTACGTCTATGACTATCCGCGCCCTGCGCTTACCGTTGATTGTATCATTTTCGGATTGGGAGAAAACAGTCTGAAAGTGTTGCTTATCCAGCGTGCCGATGAACCTTTCAAAGGCATGTGGGCGCTGCCCGGCGGCTTTGTGAATATAGACGAAACCATTGACGCTGCCGCGCGCCGTGAACTGGAAGAGGAAACAGGTATCAAGGACATGTTTATGGAGCAACTTTATACCTTTGGCGATATACATCGCGACCCGCGTGGACGCGTGGTGAGCGTAGCTTATTATGCGTTGGTAAATTTGTCGGAGTGCAACGTACAGCCCGGTTCGGATGCCTGCCGCGCCGAGTGGCACGAGGTCAGTCAGTTGCCGCCGCTGGCTTTTGACCATGCCCTGATTTTTGAGATAGCGCTCAAACGCCTCAAAGGCAAGGTGCGCTATCAGCCGATTGGTTTTGAATTGCTGCCAGAAAAATTTGCATTGAGTCAATTGCAGCGCGTTTATGAACTAATTCTTAGCAAGGAATTAGATAAACGCAATTTTCGCAAAAAAATTCTTAGCATGGGTTTGCTCATAGAATTGCCCGAACGGCAAAATGGGGTTGCGCACCGCGCCGCCAAATTGTATAAGTTTGATAAAGCCAAATACCGCCAATTGGAGGCGGAAGGATTTATGTTTGAGATTTAACGCGCCGCCCTATGTTTATCCTGACCGAAAATAACAACATTGCTCATCATTTCATCGCAGAACTGCGCGATGTAATAATACAGCGGGATAGTATGCGTTTCCGCCGCAACTTGGAGCGGCTGGGCGAACTAATGGCATACGAGATTTCAAAGACGATGCGCTACCGATCGCATGTGGTGGAAACTCCGCTGGGCTTTGCACACATGCGGGAACTGGAACATCAGCCTGTTCTAGTGCCCATTTTGCGGGCTGGGCTGCCGTTTTATCAAGGCTTTCTCAACATGTTTGACCGTGCTCCAAGCGCTTTTATCGGCGCTTTTCGCGGGCAACACGCCGCTGATTTTACCTTTGAAGTAGAAATGCGCTACATCGCCGCCCCCAATTTGAGCGCCAAAGAACTCATTCTAATTGATCCGATGCTGGCAACGGGAAAGTCGGCTTTGCTGACCGTTGAGGCACTGATGCAATACGGCAAACCCGATAAAATCCATATCGTATCGGCAATTGCAAGCCGCGAAGGGGTGGCATATGTACGAGAGCATTTGCCGCAGGCGCACCTGTGGACAGGTGCTTTAGACGAAGAACTCAACGATAAATTTTACATCGTTCCCGGACTGGGTGATGCAGGCGACTTAGCTTTCGGCGATAAAATTTCCGCTTAACTATGTGGGAGGAATTGCTAAAATACTTGACTGTTTTTGCCCTTAGTATGGTTAAATTTATTTTCGGTCCTATAACGGCTTTGCCGCTGGGCATCGGCTATGTGGCAACTTCATTGCTGACAGCGAGCGGAATGATGGCTTCTGTATTGATTATCAGCGGTTTAGGCGCACCTATGCGCCAGCGGTTTATCCAGCGCTTTGCACCCAATCGCCGATTATTTACCAAACGCAGCCGACAAATTGTGCGCGTATGGCGCACATACGGCATGTGGGGAGTCGCTATGCTGACCCCATTGCTGTTCACGCCTATTGGCGGTGCGCTGATTGCTGTTAGTTTTGGCGAACAACACAAAAAAATCTTGTTTACAATGCTGGTTTCGGCTGTTTTTTGGGCATTTGTTATTTCCGGCGCATTATTTTTTGCCAAAGATTTCTTTTTAGCAGGCAGATGGATCAAATGAATTTAACCTCGGCACATACGTGTTGTGAACTTAGTGCGCTCTGTAAACAACCTGCTAAAGCAGCTCGTAAGGCATCTTAAGACTGATCACCTCCGCCGCTCAATGGTGTATTCTACTAATTGCAGCATCGCGGTTTTGTAGGCGTTGTCGGCAAAAGTTGCAAGAATTGCCTTTGCCTCAGCGAAATAGCGTTCCATCACTTTGCGGGCGTATTCTATACCGCCCGAGCGCTTCACAAAAGCGATGATTTCGGCTATGTACTTGGGCTTGTCCGACTTGTTTTTAATCAGATTGATGATGTGGTTTTTCTCTGACCGCTGCGCCTTGTTAAGTGCAAAAATCAGCGGCAAGGTCATTTTCTTCTCTTTGATATCAATGCCGACCGGCTTGCCGATTTCCTCGTCGCCGTAATCAAACAAATCATCCTTGATTTGGAAAGCAATGCCTATTTTTTCACCAAATAGTTCCATTTGCTTGACTGTGGCAGGGTCTGCGCCACCCGATGCCGCACCTACGGCACAGCAAGAAGCTATCAGCGTAGCGGTTTTTTGGCGGATAATTTCAAAATAAATCGCTTCGTCAATGTCCAATCGGCGGGCTTTTTCCATTTGCAGCAGTTCGCCTTCGCTCATTTCGCGCACGGCTTTGGAAACGATGCGCAACAGTTCAAAATCGCCGTGGTCAATAGACAGCAGCAGCCCCCGCGAAAGCAGGTAATCGCCTACCAAAACGGCAACTTTATTTTTCCAAAGCGCATTGACAGAAAAAAAGCCGCGACGGTAGTTCGCATCGTCCACCACATCGTCATGCACCAGCGTAGCCGTGTGCAGCAGTTCAATCAGCGCCGCGCCGCGATGCGTAGCCTCGTTGATGTGTCCGCACATACCCGCCGCCAGAAAAACAAACATGGGGCGCATTTGCTTGCCTTTTCGTTTGACAATGTAGGTCATGATTTTGTCCAACAACAACACTTTGGTACGCATAGAATCCCTGAACCGGATTTCAAACGTATCCATTTCCGAAGCAATAGGCGACTTAATGGTGTCTAAACTGAGCGTCATGAGCGGCGCGAAAAATTTTTGGCGGTTTAAAGATAGGCTAAAAAAGAAAAGCGTCGGCAAAATCTTAAATTGTACGCGCATCACTCAACTAAACCGCTTACGTTATGCGTCTGTTTGCATCTGCTCTATTAAAATTCCTGTCGCTTGCCTGTGCTGTGTTTTACAGCGGCACGATTTACGCCCAATCGCTGCCTTCCATCGCCGCTAAAACGGCAGGCATGAAAAAATATGAAGGATTTTTCAATTTCTGGATAGACGAAGCGCAAGGCAAACTCTGGTTAGAAGTGGACAAATGGGACATGGAATTTCTTTATGTGAATTCGCTGGCAGGCGGGCTGGGCAGCAACGACATCGGCTTAGACCGCGGGCAGCTCGGCGACGAGCGCGTGGTCAAATTTCATCGCGTAGGGAAAAAGGTGTTGCTCGTGCAGCCCAATTACCGCTACCGCGCCGTAACCAATCAGGCAAATGAAAAACGTGCTGTGGAAGAATCTTTCGCGCAAAGTACGCTCTGGGGCTTCACCGCTGAGGCGGCAGACGGCAGCAAGGCGCTGATTGATGCGACGGACTTCCTGCTGCGCGATTCGCATAAGGTGGCGGAAACCATCCGACGGATGCGGCAAGGCAGCTACCGTCCCGATGCTTCGCGTTCGGCGCTGTACATGCCTCGCACCAAAAATTTCCCGCTCAATACCGAAATGGAAGCCACAATTACTTTTGTCGGCGAAGATGCGGGTAACTTCGTGCAGTCTGTAACCCCTTCGCCCGAAGCTATCACGCTTCGCACGCATCACTCTTTTGTGCAACTGCCTGACAACCAGTACCAACCGCGTGTGTTAGACCCGCGTTCCAGCTATATGTCGGTATCGTTTTACGATTACAGTACGCCCGTTACCGAACCAATAGAAAAGCACTACATCATGCGCCACCGTTTGGAAAAGAAAGACCCCAACGCGGCGGTGAGCGAACCCGTGAAGCCAATTATTTATTATTTGGACAACGGCACGCCTGAACCCATCCGCACGGCGTTGCTGGAAGGTGCGCGCTGGTGGGCAAAAGCCTTTGAGGCTGCCGGTTTTAAAAATGCGTACCGCGTAGAAATATTGCCCGAAGGCGCAGACATGATGGACGTGCGCTACAACGTCATTCAGTGGGTGCATCGCTCAACCAGAGGTTGGAGCTACGGCGCTTCGGTGGTGGATCCGCGCACCGGCGAAATCATCAAAGGGCATGTATCGCTCGGTTCGCTGCGCGTGCGGCAGGACTACCTGATTTTTACGGGCTTGCTTTCGCCTTTTGAGAAAGGTGAAAAACCTTCGGAAAAAATGCTGAACGCTGCCTTGCATCGCCTGCGCCAGCTTTCGGCACATGAGGTGGGGCATACGCTGGGGCTGATGCACAACTACGCTGCCAGTACCAACAATCGCGCCTCGGTGATGGATTACCCGCACCCATGGATTAAATTAGACAAAAACGGCGACATGGATTTCGGCGACATCTACACCGACGAAATCGGCGAATGGGACAAAGCAAGCATCACCTACGGCTACCAGACTTTCCCCAAAGGAACGGATGATGCCGCCGCTTCCCGCCGCTATTTAGACGAAATTTTTGCCAAAGGTATGCGCTACATTTCCGACCGCGATGCGCGTGCGCCGGGTGGGATGCACCCTTACGCACATCTGTGGGACAACGGCGCCGATGCCGCCGATGAACTGCGCAACGTGCTTGCTGTCCGCAAAAAAGCATTGGATAAATTTTCGGAAAAATCGGTGCGCGAAGGCGAACCGCTGGCATTTCTGGAAGATGTCCTCGTGCCTATCTACAACTACCACCGCTATCAGGCAGAGGCAGCCGTGAAACTCATCGGCGGCGTGGATTACAGCTATGCCCTGCGCGGCGACGGGCAGCCTGCGATGCAAATAGTAGATGCCAAACAACAGCAAAAAGCCTTAGATGCTCTGCTGGAATGCCTCAAACCCGAAACGCTGACCCTGCCCGAACGCATTGTGGCGATGATTCCGCCGCGCCCTGCCAACTATGCCTTCACCCGCGAGTTGTTCAACAAGCGCACGGGGATGTTGTTTGACCCGCTGGCGGCTGCCGAAGCTGCGGCAGATTTGCCGCTGGGGCTGCTTTTCCATCCTGAACGCGCAAGCCGATTGGTGCTACTGGAAGCCCGCGGCAGCGGTTTCGGGCTTGGCGCAGTGATAGACCAACTCATCAATGCTACGTGGAAAGCGCCGCGTCAAAGCGGACTTGCCGCACAAATCCAACTGCAAACCGAACAGATGGTATTGACGCACCTGCTGGCGCTCAGCGTCAATGAAAGCGCTAACTATCAGGCGCGGGCAGTTGTCGGCAAAAAGCTCAACGACCTGCGCACCTACCTGCAAGGCAACCGCATTTCCAAAAATATTGAGTCTATCTTCGGCAGCGGCAACCAGATGAACGAGCATTATCTCGCCCACATAGATTACGCGCTGGAGCGCATGAAAGCGCCCGAAAAGGCAAAAGTCAATACCCATAAAGAACTGCCGCCCGGCGCGCCTATTGGTTGCGGGGAGTAGTTGTATGCTCTTAGCGGTTGAACCTTTTTCACCGCAGAGCGTGCGAAGTGCAAAACGCAAAGAATCATTAATCGTTACATCACCTAATCAACAAAGAAAATGAATCCAAAACGTCGCGATTTTATCAAGCAATTTGCCGGATTTACAGCCCTCAGCGCTGCCGGTATTTGGACTTTGGGCTGCACGGGCAGTTCCAATCAGGAAAATACAGGCCAAGAATCGGCTGCTGCAGCCAACACAAGCAAGCAGCCGTTCTTTCAAATCTCACTGGCGCAATGGTCGCTGCACAAGATGATTTTTGCCAAAGAATTAGACCCGCTTGACTTCCCGCTTAAAGCTAAGAACGACTTCGGGATCAATGCAGTTGAGTATGTAAGCGCCTTTTACAAAGACAAGGCAAAGGACACTGCCTACCTGACAGAGCTAAAAAAACGCTGTGATGACAACGGCATCAGCAGCCAGTTGATAATGGTTGATCTGGAAGGAAACTTAGGCGATACTGATGCCAAAAAGCGAATGGAAGCCGTTGAAAACCACTACAAATGGGTAGAGGCTGCCAAATTCTTGGGCTGCCATACTATCCGCGTCAATGCGTATGGCGAAGGCACGGCAGAGGAGGTAAAACAAGCGGCTATAGACGGGCTAAGCAAACTTACCGAATTTGGCATAAAGCACGACATCAATGTTGTGGTAGAAAATCACGGGGGCTACTCTTCTAACGGACAATGGCTGGCGGAAGTCATCAGCACGGTGAACAAGAACCTCAACACCAATCGCTGCGGTACGTTACCTGATTTTGGCAACTTCTGTGTCAAATATAAGAACAACAAATGGGAAGACGGTTGCGAAGAAGAGTATGACCGCTACATGGGCGTAACCGAATTAATGCCTTTTGCCAAAGGTGTCAGCGCCAAATCCTATGACTTTGACGAGCAAGGCAACGAAACCAAAATGGACTACAAACGCCTGCTGCAAATAGTAAAAGATGCCGGTTATAGAGGCTACATAGGCATTGAGTATGAAGGCAGCCGCCTGTCTGAATATGAAGGTATCCGCGCCACCCAAGCGCTGCTGAATCGGATTGGGGAAGAGATTTAGCAGCAGCGCTGTATCTGCATAAGATGATTTGATGACGAGGCTGTCCAAAAAGTAACACAGGCTTCAGTTTTTAGTTTGTTAATCACTTGACAATCACATAGCTACAGACTGAAGTTGGTGCTATATTCAGTTTTTTTTGGACAGCGTAGTTGTGTTTTCTCAGTTTTTTTGTGAACTTTTGAAGTTAGAAAACCTTTGAGGCAAAATTTGAGTAATACCATTGTGAATTACATAATGGGTGAATTATTCCAAAGGGGTTGAGTATCGGTAGCATGTAATAGCTGCTTGTGCCGCTCCATTAGGAACTTCACAGATTACCTACATAGTTGCTCTTATGGAGAGAAAAAGGGAGTAAGGGTGATTTTAATGCTACTCATGTGCAATTCTTACGGGATAAAATCTACACGGTGGATGATTCGTTTCAGTATGATACACTTGAATGTGGTCTGTAGCAATGGGCTCACTAAACATAGCCTACCTTTCAGTAGTAAAGCAGACAGTGTAAATTAAACTGCTGACAAACAGCAAGAGTGCTTAATATTTTGCTTCTGTGATGTTTTTGCGATTAATTAATCAATTATGAACTCAAACCAATTTGTACCAATAATCAAACGTCTGGCGGAGCTTACGGATCATGGAATCAAACTCTTCAATTTTGGCGACCGATATGCTAACATCATAGATTTCGGTAGCAATATTGATCGGTTTGTTGATCTAATAGGGGATAAAAGCGAACAAATAGAACTCGCTATTCTGCGCAACGTCATACCCAAAGACAAGATCGGTATGCTACTTGACACAGCAAATATCCCGTTCGTTCTCTTTGTTCAAAAGGACAATGACTGGCAGCCACTCATTATTTTCAGAAACAAACAAGGTTTCTTAAGCGGCTATTCTTACGCGTCAGACGGTACAGAAACGCATCTTGAACTGCTCTCGGGCATCGCAGAGTTAAAGCTGGGAACGGACGCTAACGGCAATATTATTTATTTGGTGCCATTTCCGCGCACTTCTCTCATTTCGGAACGCGAAAAAAGCTACCACGATGCGCAACATCTGTCCCCTATGCAGCGCATGTTCCGCCTGCTGCGCCTCGAACAGCGCGACATTTGGTATGTTTATTTTTACGCTTTTATTATTGCAGCTATTAGTCTTACCCTCCCGTTGGGCATACAGGCAACTGTTGAGTTGGTATCGGGCGGTGTCATTTTCAGTTCTATTGTCCTCATTATCGCATTTGTTATTGTTGGAGTAGTCGCATCGGGTATTTTGCAGATTTTGCAGTACCATATTGTAGAAGTGATACAGCGGAGGATTTTTGTGAAAGCAGCTTTCGAGTTTAGCTACCGCATCCCCAATGTTCGGTCTGAGGCAGTAACCAACTACTATACCCCCGAACTGATGAACCGCTTTTTTGACATCCTAACCATTCAAAAAAGCCTGCCCAAGCTATTAATTGATTTAGCAAGTTCGGTACTTCAGATCCTGTTTGGTTTGATCTTGCTTTCTTTCTACCATCCGGCATTCCTCATTTTTGGCGTTACTTTGCTTGGAATTCTGGCGGCGATCTTCTATTTCACAGGGCCGGAAGGCTTGCGCACGAGCATCATCGAATCTAAATATAAGTACAAGGTTGTACACTGGCTCGAAGAACTGGCCAGAAGCGTAGAAGCCTTTAAACTGGCAGGTCACACCAATCTGCCCCTGAGTAAAACCGAAAACCTCGTCAATAATTACCTGCATTACCGCAAAAAGCACTTCAAAGTGCTCATGACGCAGTTTGGCAATATCATAGGCTTCAAAACAATTGTTGTGGGCGGGCTACTCATCATCGGCGTATCGCTTGTGATCAATCGCCAGATCCTGATTGGACAGTTCGTAGCCTCTGAAATCGTGATTATCCTGATCCTAGCATCTGTAGAAAAAGTGATCCTGAGTATGAGTACTGTTTATGACATGCTTACTGCCGTTGATAAGGTTGGACATGTAACCGACTTGCCGATTGAGCGGCAGTCAGGTATCGTATTGCCTTCTTCTACAATTAACGCAGGGTTGTCTATTCGCATTAGAGACCTCAAATACAAGTATCCGAACAGCACTAAAAATGTACTCAATGGTATTGAACTAGATATTGCTGCCGGAGAAAGAGTATGTATATCAGGCTATAACAGTTCGGGTAAAGACACGTTGGTACGCATCCTTTCGGGTATTTTGAATAACTACGAAGGGCTAGTGGCCTACAATAATATCTCATTACGTGATATTAATTTGAATACGCTGCGCGATATGGTTGCTTCCAATTTTGCTATTGATGATATTTTCGAAGGGACAGTCCTAGACAATATTACTATGGGTAAAGCCACTATAGGTTTGGACGATGTAGTATGGGCTTTAGAAAAGGTTGGACTATCGGATTTTGTCAATGAGTTGCCCAATGGGCTACAAACAGAGGTGGTAGCGGGCGCCAAATCGTGGCCGAGCAGTATCCATGCCCGTCTGACGCTTGCCCGCTGTATTGCAGAGCGCCCGCGCCTGCTCATCCTAAATGACTTCTTTTCTATTTTGCAGAAAGATGAAAAACGCAAGTTGCTCGATTTTCTCATTGATCGCTCCAATCCGTGGACGTTGTTGCTTATTTCAAGCGACCGCGTACTGATGGAGGCCTGCGACCGCAATATCATCCTCAAAGAAGGTAGGGTGCATCTGCAAGGCACTTTTAACGATCTCAACCAGCATCCCGAATATCGTCAGGTAATTCTCAGTTGTTAATTCTAAAAACTTTATTGAATTATGTTAGGTATTTCAAGTGGTCAAGAAATAGATGAAAATATTACCAAAAAGTTTCTCAGCTCGTCTGACGTATTAGCAACTCCTAAGGCAGCAATCGCGCTGTCTTATTGGCTGGCGGGCATTGGTACGCTGTTTTTCATCGTGTTATTCCTGCCGTGGCAGCAGAATATTACTGCCGATGGCGTTGTAACGGCGCTCAACCCAAAAGACAGACCGCAGACCGTAGAGTCGGCTATTGCCGGGCGTATTCGTTCGTGGCATGTCGTCGAGGGGCAGTTTGTCAAAGCAGGCGATACGATCCTAGTGTTGGATGAGGTGAAAGAAAAGTTCTTCGACCCCGAGCTTCTCCTCAGGCTGCAAGAGCAGATTCAGAGTAAAGAAGATGCAATTGCAGGCTATCAAGGTAAAATTGAAAGCTACAGAGCGCAGATTAGTGCCCTCGAAGAGGCATTAGACCTAAACTTGGCACAACAAGACAACAAGATCAAACAAACCAGATTGAAGGTTTCTATTGACAGCGCCGATTTGGAAGCTGAAAAAGTAAACCTCCTCATTGCCCGCCGCCAGTACGAGGCAGGCGAAGCTATGGAAAAAGAAGGATTGATTGCATTAATTACGCTGGAGACTCGTCGCAGCAAATTACAAGAATCCAATGCAAAGATTGTATCGGCACAAAACAAATACCTGCAATCGCAACAAGAGTTTATCAATACTAAGATTGAACTCAGCGTGAAGCGAGCCGAATATTTAGAGAAAATATCTAAGGCTCGTTCCGATCTGAATGCAGCTATCTCAGGGCTGGCTGATGCACAAGCAGAATTGGCAAAACTCAAAAACGAGTATGCCAATATGAAAATACGCAACGAGCAATATGTCTGTCGCGCTCCACAGGATGGTATGATCGTAAAAGCCCTCAAGGCAGGTATCGGAGAAACAATCAAAGAGCAGGAGGCAGTAGTTACCATCATGCCTGCAAATCCGCAGGTTGCCGTTGAACTTTATGTAAAACCTATGGACGTGCCCCTGCTGAGCGTTGGCAGACATGTACGACTCGAGTTTGACGGTTGGCCTGCCTTGCAATTTTCAGGTTGGCCCAGTGTTGCTGTGGGTACTTTTGGTGGCGAAATAGCTGTTATTGATGCAGTGGATAGCAAAGAAGGCAAATATCGCATCTTGGTTAAACCCGACCCGAAAGACGAGCCATGGCCTAAACAGCTGCGACAAGGTTCGGGAGTATATGGCTGGGCTATGCTGGACGATGTACCGATTTGGTACGAAATCTGGCGACAGCTTAACGGCTTCCCACCAAGCCTCCGACAGGCACCTGACGATTCAGATAACAGTGCAAAGCAAAAGTAAATCAGCAAGCAAGAAAGCAAGGATGAAAACATGAAGCATTTCGTATTCAAAGTCTGTACAATCGCTGTACTGATTACTCTTTGCCATGCTCGTAAGTTAATAGCGTTGGGCGATTCGACTATTTTTGGTATCAGAGATTTTTACAGACAGTTAGCCATTGGTCATCCGATTATCAAACAGGCAATGCTCCTGTCGGAAATGGGGCGGCAGGAGATTAGGTTAGCCCGTGGTTTTTTTGATCCTAAACTGATGGCACTCCACGAATTTAAAGATTTCAAAGGGCAGAACTATTTTAATACATGGAATGTGGAGGTAAAATTACCTACCGCTTTTGGGGTGGACTTCAAAGCAGGGTTTGAGCAAAACTCAGGACTCTACCTTAACCCCAAGGATAATACTCCTTCTTCGGGCCTTATGTATGCAGGTGTTATTTTGCCTATTGCGCAAGGTTTGCTGTTCGACCAGCGACGCGCCATTCTGCAACAGGCTCAGTACATGAACCGCATGTTGGAAGCCGAACGGATCAAGGTAATTAACAAAGTCGTTTTGCAGGCTACTAAGGACTACTGGCAATGGTATGCCGCCTACAAGCAGTTGCAAATTGCGCAAAAAGGTTTTGAACTTGCAAAAATCCGCTACGATGCCGTCAAGATTCGCATCATACAGGGCGATCTGGCAGCTATAGACTCTGTAGAAGCCAAAATCACGCTTCAGGAACGCGAGGTAACACTCAATAATATGAACGTTCTCTGGAACAATGCTCGCCTGATTCTTTCCAATCATCTGTGGGGCGAAGACAGTCAGCCGCTCGAATTGGCAGTGAACGTGTTACCTACCAACAACCTGAATGAGTTGGGCGAGAGCGACCAAATAGAAACACTGCTGCAATATGCCCGCGAAAACCATCCGGAATTGCTCAAATTAGATTTCAAAATCAAACAAATGGAAATTGAGCGTAGGTTAGCCATAGAAATGCTCAAACCTGTGATCAACTTGAACTACAATTTCCTTGGTCAGTCCCCGCTTTTCGATGAATCCAACTCGGGTGCATTTTTTAGAAATAACTATAAATACGGAATTGAATTTGCTTTCCCGCTGTTTTTGAGAAAGGAGCGGGCTAAGTTGGCGCAAACTAATATCAAACTCAAACAGGGGCGCTTTGAGTTGTCGCAACTCAATCGCGAAATCCTCAACGATATCAATGCTATTTTTAATGATCTGCAAAACCTCCGCCAACAACTGGTGATTCAAGAGCAGATGATCAATAATTACCAGATCCTACTTCGTGGCGAGCAAATCAAGTTTCTCAACGGCGAAAGTTCACTTTTTTTACTCAACAGCCGCGAAGAAAAGCTCTTGGAGGGCGAGCAAAAATTTGTAGATTTTCAATTCAAATATGCCAAGTCGTTTGCTGAGCTGCTCTGGGCAGCAGGCAAAAATCCGGCAGGCGATGTGATGGAATAGCCGGTTTAACTTTGTTAAATAATCCAAAAATAAGGCGCTTTCCCCAAAAGGGTGGGCGCTTTTTAGCTATTTTTGACCCCTAACCATTTTAATTGTAGCGATGGATCGCATTTTTGTTGTTTATCTGGCAATCGCCATAGTACTTTCCGCTTGTGAACCAACGACTGAAAATAACAATACAGACATAGCAGTAATCGAGGGATCTATTGCAAAGCCTCAGCCGGGCAAAATGGTGTATCTCAGCAGACAGGGTATCGAGAGAAACATAGCCATAGATTCTGTCAAACCCGATGATAACGGTAAGTTTCGCATCGAAGTAAAAGTTGAATCACCCGCATTTTATACCCTGAACTTGTACAATACGCAGTTTGGCGATTTGGTTATTTCGCAACCCGGCACAATCAAAGTCCAAGCCGACGGACAAACCAACGGCAACTTCACAGTTTTGGGATCTGCGGATACTGACTATTTGTTGCAGTTCTACACTATCGAGCAGAATTTTCGACGCAGAACAGACAGCCTGCAAAGCCTGATGATGAACGGACAGGTAGGGCGTGAGCAACTCATGGATATTTACAACGCACTTGCTAACGATGCCACTGCACAGGCCAAGCAAATTATTCAAAATAACCCGACTTCTATTGTAGCGCTGGTAGCAGCGGGCGCGTTAGACCCGGACAAAGAGTTCTTATTTCTGCAACAGACACATCAGAAATTGGCAACAGCACATCCCGAGTCGGAATATGTTATTGACTTTGGCAAGCGCTTAGAGCAGATCGGTAAAACTGCCATTGGGCAGCCTGCCCCTGAAATAGCACTTAACAGCCCTGAAGGCAAAGAGGTTCGCCTCTCATCGCTGCGAGGCAAATACGTACTCATTGATTTCTGGGCATCGTGGTGCGGCCCCTGCCGCAAGGAAAATCCAAATATGGTACGCATTTACAACCGCTTCAAAGGCAAGGATTTTGAAATCTTTGGCGTGTCTTTAGACCGCGACCGCGAGCAATGGCTCAAAGCCATTAAAGATGACGGACTGACATGGACACATGTTTCCGATCTGCAGTTTTGGCAATCACCGATAGTGCAGTTGTACCGTATTCAGGGAATCCCGATGACAGTGCTGTTAGACAAAAATGGTGTCATTATTGACAAAAACCTGCGCGGACAAGCGCTGGAAGATCGCCTTGCCAATCTGCTCAATTAATACATTTACGTTTGTAAATACGCGAGTTGGTAGTGTTAATTTTTAACTGATAAGATTAAGGTTGTAATGAAACGCCCAGAGTTTGACATGCAAATTTAACATATATAATTTCTTGGAAAATGGTCATGTCTTTCCTACCAATCGGCTAAATCGCTGCCTGATGGTGTTGTTGAGCCGTTCCACGTGATTGGTAAGCCCTGTTCCTTTGCCCACCTGTGTGTGCGTTTTTCTTAGGTAAGCAAGCATACGATTTCCAAAAATCCGAGAAACTGCTACAACGTAAATAAATATAAGGTAATTTCCGCCACAAACCTTTGCAACTCTCTATCGTCCCATCACCTATGAAAAAAGAAACGATTTGGCGGGTTTGTTTATTTTGGACTATCCGGATACGCACCTGATTGACTTTCAATAAAACATAAGAAAATAGCTCGTCCACCTCTAAGACTGTTTCAGGGGTAGCCTCTTGGATAGTCGTCTTAAAAGGCGCTAAACTTTTGGCTTTTTTTTCAAGTAATTATACACCGTTACGTGACTTATCTTGAATATCCTGCCTGTAGCACGATAGCTATTGCGTTCTTCATAGGTACGTGCCACAGCCTCTCTATCTAT
>NZ_JBRCHD010000028.1:0-91399 GCF_053489755.1 Rhodoflexus sp. | reverse complement strand
TCATCAGCCGCCAGACCATCAGCGGTCGTCAGTTCAATGAGCTAATAGATCTGCAACAGATGAGTACGGGCGTTTACCTGCTGCAAATCCGTCAGACAGACGGCAAAGTATGGACGGAGAAGTTGGTGAAAGAGTAAAGCTGTAAATCCCTGATAGCGGATTCTTTCCAAACTAAAAACCCCGACAGGTCTTTGAGGCTTGTCGGGTTTTTTGTTGATGGGAGAGAAAAAGTTATATTTATCAACAGTTTTACACTGTAACCTATTTGCAGATATGACACACAGAAGAAATGCGCTCAAGCTGATGGCAGCAGGAGCGGTAGCATTGTCCACTAACGCACTCGCCAAACGGATGGAACAAAATGAGGCAGCACTTAGCAAGCGCTTTTCAGGGCAATTCAGGCACTCAGTTTCGCGCTGGTGCTACAGCGACTTGACTTTAGACGAACTTTGTGTAGCAGCCAAACGCTTTGGAATCGAGTCTGTCGAGTTGCTGAACGTGGAAGAACTGCCGCTGCTTCGAAAGTATGATCTTACCTGCGCAATGGTTTCTTCTATCCGCGATGGTTACGGCATTACTAAAGGCTGGAACAGAACCCAAAACCACGAGGGGTTACTAAAACTCTATGCCGACCTGCTGATCCCCGAAACAGCCAAAGCAGGCATGACCAATCTGATATGCTTTCCCGGCAATCGCGAGGGCATGAGTGACGAGCAAGGACTGAAAAACTGTGCCGCAGGACTCAAAAAACTTATTTCACTTGCAGAAAAATATAAGGTTACGCTGGTCATGGAGCTGCTTAACAGCAAGGTTGATCACGCCGACTATATGTGCGATCGAACGGCTTGGGGCGTTGAACTCTGCAAAATGGTAGGTTCGGAAAACTTTAAATTGCTTTACGACATTTATCATATGCAGATTATGGAGGGCGATATTATCCGAACGATCCGCGATAACCACCAATATATTGCCCACTATCACACAGCAGGCGTACCCGGACGCAATGAAATTGACGAAACACAGGAGATTAATTACCCTGCCGTGATGCGGGCCATCGCAGAAACGGGTTACAAAGGCTTCATAGGGCAGGAGTTTGTGCCCAAAAATCCCGATAAGTTGGCATCTTTAGCACAAGCCATCAAAATCTGTAGCGTTTAGTTATGAAAAAAATATACATTGTTACTTGTTTGATCTCGTTGAAGCTATCTTTAATAGCCTGTACAGCAGGTTTTTGGAGTCAGAGTACCAATACAGACAGCGATCAAGTAAAAGAAAAAGTTGTAGAGGTAGCGCCACCTGTCAAACCTACGCCCCCTATTCGCGCGGTAACTCTGCCCGCAAGTATTCAGGTACGACTTTCGCAGGAGGAGCTGAAGTTGTACCGCATGATGATGGCATATCGAAAGGCAAACGGACTGCCTGAGATTCCGCTTTCCAGTGCATTGACCTTCGTAGCGCAAACCCATTGCAAAGATCTGGAAGAAAATCCGGACATTTTGACAACTAACTGTAATATGCACAGCTGGTCAAACAAAGGCAAATGGTCGCCTTGTTGCTACACCTCCGACCATCGGGCATCTGAGTGTATGTGGAATAAGCCTCGCGAACTTACCAAGTACACAGGAAACGGTTTCGAGATTTCACACAGGAGGTTTGGGGCGGATGTTACGGCGGAAACTGCCCTCAACAGTTGGCGAAATAGTCCGGGACATAACAATGTGATACTCAACAGGGATATTTGGAAAAGTTACAAATGGCAAGCTATTGGTATCGGTATGAGCAATAGCTTTGCTACGGTGTGGTTTGGTGTCGAGCGAGATGCAGAGGGTAGCCCGCTCTTGCCTTGATTCAGCTATTTGCTACAGTACAGCCTGCAAAGCGCGTATTCCTGCGCTAATATCAGATTAGGCTGTCTGTTCGCCGGTCAGCAGTAAAATATCTGATCCGTAAATTTTTTGAGACATTTCATGCATAAAAATCTTGTTTTAATCTGTTGTCTTGTTGATAATATCAGCTTTAAAAATAGTGCTTTCACCCTTGATCGTTACTTGCATACCTACCTGTAAATCAGCAGATTTCAAATAGTGTTGCTCTTTTCTGATGAGGAAATAGCCTTTTTTAAGTAAATATTTAGGATTGGAACAACGGAAAAATTGTTCAAAAACTTCTAAGCGATGTCGGTCGGTATGCAACTTATTTTTTGCCAAAGACTGTATATTGATTTGCAGGCGCTGCTGTTTTATGGCCTCACTGCTGGTTTTTTCGTGTATTTGCCGCATTAATGCTAGCCGCAGACTGCTTAGTTGAGCCTTCTGCTCGTTTATTTTACCAGAACTGTACAAGGCAATCCTACGCGTCAGATCTATTATTTTTCCCTCGAACTGCATGTTGTGTTGCAGAATAAACTCGGCTACTGCAGTCGGGGTTTTGAGCGAAAGATATGCCGTTTGATCGGAAATAGTGCTGTCGCGCTGATGGCCGATACCTGCCAGTACGGGAATGGGACATCGCGCAATGGCACTTGCAACTGCTTCATTGTTAAATACTTCAAGGTCTAAGCGCGCACCGCCTCCGCGAATGATAGCCAATGCGTCGAATGAAAGGCTTACTCTTCTGATTTGCTCTACCAGCCCTGCAGCCGCGCCTTCTCCTTGCACACTTGCGGGAAAAAGTGTAACAGCAAAGCGGTATCCCCACGGATTATTTTCCAACTGGTTCATAAAGTCGCCAAAACCTGCGGCAGATTCAGAGGATACTACTGCTATTTTTTGCAGAACTACAGGAAGTGATAATTTTTGCTGTAAATATAATAGTCCATTTTGCTCTAATTTGGCAAGCGTTTGCAGTCGCTGTTGCTCCATCTCTCCAAGGGTATAAAAAGTATCAACAGCTTTGATCTGCATCGAAAGTCCGTGTACTTCGTGAAAATTGACCAAAACGCGGCAGCGGATACCTGCACCATTTTTGAGTATGCTTGTGAGCATTGCTCCGTGAGTATCCCACAGCCCTTGTAATACGTTCGACCATATAATGCCCTTTGCTTTGGCTACAATGCGTTCGTTCTCTTTTTGTACCAACTCAAGGTAGGCGTGTTCCTGTATTTGTAATTGGGCAATTTCGGCTGTGATCCAGAATTCGCGCCCGATACCTGTTATCAGATTGCGAATACTTTTATTGAGCTGTAGTAGTGTAAAAAACTTTTCTTGCATGGCTGAAAAATTACTGTAGTTTTATGCTTTTGTAAACGCTTGTAA
Organism: Rhodoflexus sp.; assembly: GCF_053489755.1. Taxonomy (NCBI): domain Bacteria; kingdom Pseudomonadati; phylum Bacteroidota; class Cytophagia; order Cytophagales; family Thermoflexibacteraceae; genus Rhodoflexus; species Rhodoflexus sp. The sequence continues at coordinate 88,145 of NZ_JBRCHD010000028.1, read as the reverse complement.
ATCAGTGTTTTGTATATTTTAGTTACAAGCAAAAAAGTAACTTGAGCTAAAAAGTTACATGCGTGCTAAAATGATCCCTCAAAAGTTAGTTTTTCTAAGAGATATACACCAATTTTGGAATGCATACTTTGGTAATTTGAATGTTGCACATGTATAATTCAGAATGTTGCACGTACAAATTGTTAAAGCTGTATATAATGGTATTTTTAGTTTAGTGAAACTTATGAATAAGCCGATCGCCTTGCAACCGGCTTATTCTTTTTATGTTCAATCCTCGTTGTTGTCAAAAAGTCCTGCGGGTAGCGATTTACTCGTTTTTGCACCTAATTTTCGCATTTTCTCTGCACGGCTGATCAAGTTGCCTTTGCCGGTGTTGAGTTTGGAAAAAGCCTGATCGTAGATAGTTCGGGCTTGGTCAAGTTCGCTTCCAATCTTCTGAAAGTCAGCAATAAAGCCTACTAATTTTTCGTAAAGCGCACCTCCTTCGCGTGCAATTTCCTCTGCATTCTTATTTTGTCTGTCTAATCGCCAAAGAGTGGCGGTCGTCCGCAGGGTTGCCATCAGTGTTGACGCGCTTACAGGAATGATACGTCGCTCGAATGCCCAAGAGAACAAGTCGGGATCGTGTTGGACAGCGAGGTAAAATGCCGGCTCAACAGGCATGAACATCAGGACGAAATCGGGGCTACCCGTGCCGATTGCCTGTTGGTAGTTTTTACTGCTCAGATCCTGCACATGCCGCCGTACAGATTGCAGATGTTCGCGCAGGTATAGCTGTTGTTGATCAGCCTCGGCTGCTGTGTACTGCTCATAAGCATTGAGCGAAACCTTTGCATCTATAACAAAGTACCTCCCTTCGGGCAATGAGATAACAATATCAGGCTGTAGTCGTTTGCCTTCGGAGTCGGTCAGGCTGAACTGGGTGCGGTATTCCCGATCGCGCTCCAAGCCGCTTTTTTCGAGGATGCTCTCCAAAATCATTTCTCCCCAATGGCCGCGTGTTTTTGCCTGTCCGCGAAGTGCATTAGTTAGATTATGTGCTTCCTTTGTAATTTGTTGATTTAATTCGCATAAATGCCTGATTTCTTTTTCAAGTGCGAATCTTTGTTTAGATTCTTTGTCATAAACTTCTTCAATTTTTTGTTGAAATTCGTACAAACGCTGCTGCATAGGCGCTAACAGCATAGCAACCTGCGTCTGGTTGGTGTCAGCTATTTTTTTGCCTTTTTCATCTAATACCTCTCCGGCAATCTGTCGAAACTGACTGTGCAGTTGCTCGCGCAGTTGCTGCCACTCTTTTTCTTTGTCTTGTAAGCGGGTTTGTGCAAGCTGTTTGTCGGCGTTTAATTGAATTATTTGCTGTTGATAATCAGATTGTTGTGCGGTTAATCTGTTTTGCAGCCAGAGCCACGCCAACAAACCGCCGATAAGCATTCCTCCCAACAGGTAAAGCAATTCCTCCATAATGTGTAATTTTGTGGAAAGATAGGAAAGATACATCACTGATGGCAGAAAAAAACTGGACTGAGCGCTTAAAAGAGCGCTGGGGCTTAATAAGTGGGTGGCAAGTTGCAGTAGTTTTAATTGTATTTGCTTGTACCGGATTTAGCACATTATACCTCAAGAAGTTGATTCTGCCTGTTTTGGGTGTTACTGATGAGAGTCCTTTTGCTTTGCGCGCATTTGCCAGTGTATTTGTTATCCTTCCACTATATCAGGTCGTGCTTTTAGCATATGGCTTTATGTTTGGGCAGTTTCGTTTCTTCTGGGAGTTTGAGAAGAAGATGTTTCAACGCCTGATTACGCCTTTTCGTAAGCGGTCGGCGGATAAATAGTACATCTTTTTTTAAACACTCGATTCTCACAAAAAGTTTATATGACTAAATCTAACAAAATGCTGCCTGAATTTTCGTTTAGGAAAAAATCATCTAAACCCCAAAAGTCCGCATGTCCTTTGCTATGCTGGGATTCTGCGCGCCAACAATGGGGCGATACGCGTCTGGACGAGGCTACGCGGCAGATTAAAGAACGCGCCATATCGCAAGTAAAAAAATCGTCTGATGAAGAATCCTCTCTCAAATAACAACGATCATCCGGCTGCTGAAAATCGTTATTACTACATAGAAAACAGAGTTCTTATTTTTACAGCGTTGTACCACCGAAAGAGAGGTTATTGCTGCAAGCGCGGCTGTAGGCATTGTCCTTATGGTAACTCGCCACAAGACAATGCCGGAAAGAAATAGCTTACTCTATTGAATGTTTTAGCTCTTGACTTCCGCGTTTTAACATCCAAATTGAAAAAGTCGCGCAAGTAATCTTTGTTCTTCGGAGAGTAGTAGTATTTTCTTTTTAGCCTGCTGCTTTTAGGGTAACAAAACAATTATACCATTATGAATGGCATGATGGGTCAATCGAGGCTGTCCTAAAAGGCTAAATGTAGCACAGACTTTAGTTTGTAGCTATTTGATTATCAAGTAATTAACAAATCATAGACTGAAGTCCGTGTTACCTTTTGGAAAACTTTAGAAAAAGGGGAGCAGGGTTGATTTCAATGCTACCAATATGCAATTCCTACGGAATAAAAACTGTATGACAGATGATTTATTTTACGGCGATTACTTTTTGATTGTTCGCGTAACAGGATAAAATCTACGTATTGTAACAAATGCAGAGCTACATAATTGCAAATTTACTTTGCAATTAGTTGTTATCAGTGTTTTGCATTTCAAAAACGCTAATAAACCGAATATTGTTAAAGCAAGTTGCAAAACAAAGGAAAAGTTTATTTGCACTGTTCGGTAGAATTACATAGAATTGGCATAGTGACAAATTTCATGTTCAGATTTTTAGGTTATGATGAAGCAAGTGCGCGTATGAAATCACCAAGCAATTACGTCCTAACTAAGAAGGCATGTCTTATGCGGCAATTAATGGTTGAAAATTAATAAGCCGGCCCTTTTGCATATTCTCATTTTTTTGTTAGTTTAAAGTTATGAAACCGAACCTGCATTTTTCAGGGTTGGCAATACTTTGCATGGTTTTGCTGACCGCTTGCAAAGGCACACAAAGCGCAACCTCTCATGTGCCGCAACTTACCGCTGCTGACATTCTGAAACGCGCTGTGGCTGTAGCTGGCGGCGACACATGGCAACGCCCCCAAACATTAGTATTGCGAGGCACTGCCGATTTTTTCCCTGATGGGAGGCAGGATATGCACATGCACTTTGACAAATATGCCATGTACCGCGTCTATCCATCTGAAAACGATGAGGCGCACAAAGCCAACGGTCGCGTGCGATTTGATGCAGCCGAAGGCGATTCAGTATTTTTCAAACTGACCTTCGACGGCAAAATCTCTTCAACTTATCTTTCGCCAAAGGCAAAACCTTATGAAAAACACTTTGCTTGGAGCAATAACTTCGGCTTTGGCATTATCCGCTTTGCCGATTCGCCGGGTTTCCGACTGGATTTGCTTGCTAACGACCAAGTAGAAGGACATCCTTGCTATTTTATTCAAATCACCGACCCTAAGCAAAATAAAACTATGTTTGCCATAGATGCTAAAAATTTTTACATCCGCATGGTAGGTTTTAATACGGAAGTCGGCTACCACCACCGCATTTATTCCGATTTCAAGCAAGCGCCCAATGTATCCTTTTTGCAGCCTACCCGCGTGCGACTGTATTTTGAAGGGACAAAATGGATGGATATTCGCTGGAATCAATTTGCTGTGAATCAGCCGATTGAGCCGCAAGTATTTCTCGTAAGCAATTAATCCGCCGCCTGAATCTGGTAAAAGGACCGGAAGATAATCGTTTGTATCAGGTGCGGATGCCGGACGAAGGCACTACTTCGGCTAATGCCACGACCGAATAATGGATGCCGCCTGTAGCAACTTCCGAAGTAATAAGACCATGGTGAATTGCATGATGGGTCAATCGAGGCTGGCCAAAAAGTAACACGGCTTTTAATTTGCACCTTAATTTTTCTGCTGGCGCAGGTATTGGATAAATACTTTTCGAATGTCCGAACGGATGTCGGACTTATCTGTAAAAATCTCAAGCTCACTGATTTGCGGGTTTTGCGCATTAAAAAAGCTAAGGTTAAACTCCCGTCCGCTCACCAGAAAATCGGTAGTGGCAAGCGTGTAAGTACGTGCCTTGTCAATCGGTTGCTGGTTGATGAGCCAATCGCCTGCGCTGTTTTGTGAGATACCTGCATGCACCAAGTAGCCTCCTAATCCTTTATTTTTTGCGCCGCCTTCCAGTACATCAACTAGCAGCGCACCTGTAATTTTCATTTTGGAAAGACCGCCTCCAAACGGCAATATGCGTACGATGTCATATTGAGTGATGTTGCCTTCCAGCTTGTCATCTACGCGAATAGATCCGGAATTGATGATGGCTGCATCTGCATCCGGAACGGCAGTTTTTACAGCTTCAACAATTAGCTTGCTGAGGTTGGTTGGCGCATTTCGCACACTTTTTTCGAGTCCATCCCAAGGTTGGCGGGCAACTGCAACTACATCGGAGGCATTAAAGCCCATTTCTGAAAAACTCTGCTCGGCGATCGTCTGCCATTTTTGCACATTGGCGGCTGTTTTCGGGTCATCGGGCAGGGCAGGGGAGATAACAATTAGTTGTGAATTTAATTTCCATTTTTTTGATTGCGGTGCAATGCGAAAGCGATGCAGGTAAGCTGTTTTTGCATTGGCATCGGCTTTTGCTATGACAGTTTTACCGACGCGATGGCGCATATTTTCATGGTCGTGTCCGCCGATGATAAGCGCCAGTCCGGACAGTCGTCGCGCCAGCTCCATGTCCTGTGCCAGTTCCAAATGCGTAAGTGCAACCACAACATCGCACTGCGGGGCCAGTGCTTTGTACTCGCGTTCGGCAGCAGCATAGAAATCTTCAAATACGGCATAGGACTTATCTACGGGAATAGCAACTGCCAGCAAACCAATTTTCAGGTGTTCTGTTTGCAGTATCACTGAACCGGGTATCGGTTTTCCGCGCTGCATAAAGGGAGCGGTAGCGCCATCTTTCTGATGTTGCAAGTTGGCTACAAGCCACTGAAAATCAGACTCTTCTATGCGCGAAATAAGATCAGCTTCATCAATGTCGAATTCATGGTTGCCGAAAGTGGCATACTGTACACCTGCGGCATTCATTGCCTCTATCATTTGCTTGCCTGCGATCCGTTTGCCCTCGCTGTGCAGCGTACTAATGACCGATGGGCTTACAAAGTCGCCGGCATGAACAAAAAAAGTATTCGGATCTTTTGCTTTTTCGCGTTGATAAGCTGTTGCTACACGCGCCATACCGCCGACCGTTCCATTAGCTAAGGGCGCAATTTCGTAGGTGTCGTTAATGGCAAAAAATTGTGCGGTGTAGTACGTGCTGCAACTGCCTAAAGCGAAAACTGCTGCCAGCAGTTGCACAAACAAGATGTATTTTCTCATGTGGTAGAAGAGTTTGCAAACAAGACTTGCATCGGCAAAACTAAAAAAACGCATAGAAACCCGATGCAGTTGCTGTAGAATCATTGAAAAAATACTACCTTGCAAAGGTATTGTACCGAATTCCGCTATTGCCTTTATCAAAAACTGATTGTATGTTACAACGCCAGTTGAATCTTCCTGAGATCGAGAAATACGCTCGCCGCTTTGCTACGACAGTTTGCAGCAGTTTTTTTGCGCAAAAAGACAAGATCAGTGGGCAGGAAATTATTTCACTGCCCATAGAAAAGCAAGTGAGCCTGCTTATTGTAAAAAATATATTTCTGAAATGGCAGTCTGAAACCTCCAACCTGCGCAGCCCATTTTTTGACTATACATCGGTGGAGGTGCAAAAGGCGCTGGCTGCATTTATGAATGTTGTGTCTAAGCACATCAGCATTGCCAGAAAACATTTTGAGCCGCTGCTGGCTGAAGCAGTGCAGGAAACACTGTTTCTAACCCTTGCACCGAGAGCTTATTTCAGCGATTTGCTCGCACAAAAGCAGCAGCCTATCTCAGTAGAAACAGACTTGAAGCCCTTACTCAAGTATTTTAAGGTGCATCGCAAGATGGCCGACGAGTTGGTGCGCCGCATGAGCACTACAGTCAGCCCGCTGAGTTTGCCTTTTGCACAGGAATTAGTACAGCAAATAGCCGAACAAAAGGCGCTGATGGATAATGAGGATGAGGTGATTGCTGCACTGGCCAGAACGCTGCCGCTCGATAAAAATCAGTTGGCTTACATTACCTCGCCCGATACGCCCGAAGATCCGCTCGACTTTAGCAACGACAGTATCAACAGTATGTCGTTTCAAGTATCAAAGTTGAGTTTCGGAGTAGAAAACGACGAACCGCCGCACAGCCCGCTGTACACAGAAGACGAACCGGTCGTACAGTCATTCTTCAAAGAGCCTGAAAAGCCTGTTTTTCAGCCGGCTCAACAACAGCCACAACCACCGAAAGAAGAACCTAAGTTTGTGCCACTTAACAACAGATTTGCAAGTACAGTCGAACAAAAAAAGCCCTCGCTCAATGAAGTGCTTGCCCGGCAGCAGGTCAAATCAACAACAGTATCCGATCTTTACAAGAATACCAAGATCCAGAACATGAGCGATTTTATCCCGCTTAACCAGAGATATAAGTTTATCAACGAACTTTTTGCAGGTAGTACAGCAGACTTTAACGATGCGCTGACAGCGATTGACGCTTGCAAGGACTATCACGAGGCGATTATGATTGTGAAAAATAAGTATCTGCCAAAATATGGCTGGGATTTTTCTAAAGATGAGGTCAAAGAGTTCTACGAGCTTATCGGACGCAAGTTTTAAACTGTTTTAAATCACTATTGGCATCCCTGAAATTGACTTATCAGGGATTTTTTACACGTCTAACACAATGAAACAAACAAGTCTGATTTATCTTCTTTGCTTTCTGTTCATGCAGTTTTCTTTTGCCCCATTTGTCCATGCGCAATTTGCGATTGATCGGGTGGAGCCACCTCATTGGTGGACAGGTATGAAGCAAAAATTGCTGGAAATTTTGGTATATGGTAAAAATATTGGTGAGTCTCAGGTGCAAATGCAAACCTATGAAGGTGTGCGCTTGATAGAGACAATACGCCCGCAAAACAGCAACTACATTTTCTTACAGTTAGAAATTCTTGAACAAGCCAAACCCGGTACACTGACTTTTACATTTACAGGTAGCAATAAAAAATCTACAAGAATCAACTACACGCTGAAAGCTAAGCAATCCGCTACCGGTCGCATTCAGGGTTTTGGCCCGCAGGATCTGATATATCTGATTATGCCCGACCGATTTGCCAATGGCAATCCTGCGCTCGACAACGTGGCAGGAATGCGCGAAAAGGCAGACCGAAGCGCGCCCTTTGGCAGGCATGGCGGAGATATAGATGGTATCTTGCAGCGATTGGACTATATCAAGTCGCTTGGTGTAACGGCACTTTGGCTCAATCCGGTACTGGAAAACGATATGCCAACGTCCTCTTATCATGGTTATGCTATCACCGATTTTTACGGGGTAGATAAACGTTTTGGCGGCAATGAAAAATACCGCGAACTAATCGAAGCCTGCCATAAGCGCGGCATGAAAGTAATCAAGGACATGGTGATGAACCACTGCGGGCTTTATCACTGGTGGATGGACGATCTGCCGTATCCCGATTGGGTAAACCAGTTCAGCGAGTTTACGCGGTCTAACTACAGGCTGGCTACTATTTCCGACCCGCATGCTTCGGAGCACGACCGTACCCTGATGAATACCGGATGGTTCGATACGACCATGCCCGATCTGAACCAGCGCAATCCTCGATTAGCTAAATACCTGATTCAGAATACGATATGGTGGTTGGAGGAGTTTGGGATAGACGGCATCCGCATGGATACTTACCCGTATCCCGATCCTGAGTTTATGGCGCAGTGGTCGGCCGCTGTACTGGCAGAGTATCCCCAATCTAACATTGTCGGAGAGGTGTGGATTCATTCGGCGGCAATGGAGTCCTATTGGCTAAAGGGAACGCAGAATCGGGACGGCTACCGCTCGACGCTGCCTTCCATCACCGATTTTCCTTTATTTGAAGCCATTGCGCCTGCGCTCAACGAGCCAACCGGCTGGGGTAGCGGGCTTTCGCGTCTGTATCATGTATTGGCAGAGGATTTTCTGTATGAAGCACCCAATAACAATGTTATTTTTTTAGACAATCACGACGTTACGCGCTTTGCAACTGCGATCGGGCAGGATCTGAACAAAATGAAAATGGGACTGGCTTTTCTGCTGACTACGCGGGGCGTACCACAGATTTACTACGGAACCGAACTGCTTATGACCGGTGATGGCGGTTTCCATCCTGACGTGCGCAAAGATTTCCCCGGTGGCTGGGCAGGAGATACTATGGACGCGTTTACTCCACAGGGACGCACAGCAGCTCAAAATGAACTCTGGAATTACCTATCAACACTTGCCAACTGGCGCAAGGGTAAAAGCGTAGTACATCATGGCAAGCTCACGCATTTTATTCCTGCCAACGACTGTTACGTATATTTTCGTCATAATGAGAAAGAAGCCGTAATGGTCGTTCTGCACACTGGCGATCAGCCTAAGCAATTGGATACCAAGCCATTCCGCGAGATACTTGAACGTTTTAAACAAGGTAAAGATGTAATTTCGGGTAAGGCAATCAGCAATCTGGCACAGTTGGAACTACCTGCCCGCAGCGCACTTATCCTTGAGCTGTCAAACTGAACTTAAGTCATCAGTCAATTTTAAAACGTATCGTACCCTTCAGGGTGCGCATTGACAGCCTGCTGACAATCAATTTTTTTACACCCTGAAGTATGTGCTACAGTAACTTACTGTGGCTTTCGCAGGTTTTGCTTATAGATACGGATGAGCGTGGTTACGAAATCTGTCCATGCGCCTTGTGCCCGTAGCCTGATCATGGGTGAATAAGCCGCTTTGCTTTCGTGGTGCAGGCGGCTGAGTGCTGTTACGGCATAGCGGTATTCGCCATCTGCCGGAACGTTGTCATCCAGAAAAAATGGCTCGGCACCTGTGATTGCAATGATTTGGGCAGGATTATCCAGATTCAGCACCTCATTGGCACGTACCCTGTAAATAGCATGGTACTTTGTCATGTTTTCAACCTCTGAAATTTTGGCAGGCTGATCCCACCGTAGTAAAGCGCCTTTCTTAGATGCCAATACCTCAAGTCCTGAAGGAGTAGGCGGGGGGCTGCCCTTTTTCCAAGGCATGAGCGGCATGAGCGCTGTGTGTTTGTAAAAATGATTGCGCAGCGAATCGGAGAAGCCGTTGGGATTGTGTACCAGTGATTTTGAGCTGAAGTAGATACTGCCCTGAATTTTATTACTTTTTCGCCGATTGTAGCGAATCTGTTCGGGCAACTGCGAGGGATTTGCCCAGTGCGGATCGCTGCTGCCGCTGCTGTTGGGGAGTGCCTTGTACGGTGCCTGACCGATATACACATGTCGCCCGAAACTGTTATCAGCCCACCAGTCAGTTAGCACCTTGTAAGGCACCTTATCGAATTCGATGCTAAAGTAAATCTGCGGAGCTACATAGTCAATCCAGCCTTTTTCCAACCAAAGCCGGATGTCTGCAAACAAATGATCATAACAGGTTTGTCCTCCCTGCGTTGCCGAGCCACGCGAATCCTGCGAGCGGTTGCGCCATACACCAAATGGACTGATGCCAAATTTGACATAGGGTTTGATGTTTCTGGTTTGCAGTGCGATGCGCTCAATAAGTTGGTTGACATTGTCCCGTCGCCAGTCGTCTATTTTCGTGAAAGCCTTTCCATACTGCTTGTAGGTGCTTGAGTCGTTGAAAATTTGCCCTTGAATTTGGTAAGGGTAAAAATAATCGTCAAAGTGGATGCCGTCTATGTCATAGCGACGTACAATATCTGCTACAATATCTACGATGTATTGCCGCACCTGTGGGATACCCGGATTAAACACCTTAGATTTTCCGTAGGTAACAAACCACTCGGGTTTGCGGCGGGTAATATGTTCGGGATGGACGCGCAGCGAGTCGCCTTCAAACTGGGCGCGGTATGGATTGATCCACGCATGAAACTCCATTCCGCGACGATGGGTTTCTGCAATCATAAATTGCAGGGGATCGTAGTAGGGTTCGGGCATTGCGCCCTGTTTGCCTGTCAGCCATTCCGACCACATCTCCTGTGCGCTGAAGTAGAAGGCATCAGTGGCAGGGCGCACCTGTACCACTACTGCATTGATACCATTGCGTTTGTGAAAGTCTAAAAGATTGACAAATTCCTCCTGTTGTTTTTGCGTAGGCAAACCTTTGGCAGAAGGCCAGTCAATATTGGCTACCGTAGCAATCCACACTGCCCTAAACTCCCGCTTGGGTGTGGTCTGCTGCGCTAAAATTATTGGTGAGACAAAGAAAAGGCTTACAGAGAATATCCATAAGCCCGACAGATTTGTATATTTCTTCATCAGATCATGTCTTTTTTAGCACGTGCAATATCATAGAGTAACTCGCGCGCCCGGTGTAGTTGTGCCTTTACTGTTCCAAGAGGTGCGTTCAGGTGTTTGGCTATTTCTTCGTATGAAAGTTCGTCGAAGTAACGCAACTGAACCAATTGCTGGTACTTATCGGGCAGGAGTGTTACCATTGTTCTTACAATCTCGATTTTTTGCAGATTGATTGTATTTTCCTGTGGATTGAGATTTTCATCTCTGACATCTATATCAATCGGATCGCCGTTTTCATCCGAATAGCCTGTATTAATACTTGTTGTTTCCAAACGCTTGCGGCGGATAAAGTCAATACAGTTGTTAGTAGCTATGCGAAACAGCCATGTACTAAAAGTGTAATCTTTCTTAAATTTCGGTAAATTTTTGAATGCTTTTGCGAATGCTTCTATGGTCAGATCGTCCGCATCGTCGGGGTTGCGTACCATTTTGAGCAGTGTATGGTACACGGGCTTTTTGTAGCGACGCATCAACTCTGCATAAGCCTTCTCATCGCCATTGATCGCCTTGTCAATCAGTTTAAAGTCAGCGAGTGCCTTAGTCGAAAAAGATCGCTCACTATCTTGTTCGTCGTTAGTATCGTTATTTGTTAAATTATTTACCTCCATTCTACTTTTTCGCTGATCATCACAGATAAGCCTACTGTAAAATAATAAACCGTATGGAAGAAATCCAGTAAAGGAAACCAGATAATATTAAATCGCTCGCCAAGTTGCCTTGCACAAAGATAGGTAATAGTTCCTAAGAAACTCCACCGAACCAAGATAATACCTGCCATAATTGCAGCTACTATCCATTGTTGCATGACTAATGCTACGGCAAGCGCACCAATAGTAATTAGTTGTACGCTCATCGTCAGGATGCTGTTCAAGCCGAGCCACAGGCGGTCTTTCCAGTGGTAGTACCTCCCGACAGATAAGTGGCGGCGCTTTTGCTTCCACCATTCCGACCACTTGGTCTTAGGCATAGAGTAAGTTAGTGTGTCGGCCCCGATGGCTACTGTAGTATTTGATTTGTTAGCTACGCTATTCACAAACAGGTCGTCGTCGCCGCCAATAACGCGCTGAAATTTACTGAATCCCTTATGGTCGAGGAAGAGTGTTTTGGTATATGCCAGATTGCGCCCAACGCCCATATATGGGTATCCCCAAAGTGCCGAAGAAATGTACTGCATGGCAGTATAGAGTGTTTCGTAGCCAATTAGCCTGCCCAACAGACTGTTGTTCGTCCGGTAAGGCGAATAGCCCAACACAATTTGTTTGTCGTCAAATTGTGCAGCGAGCGCCGCCAACCAGCCATTTGATGCAGGTCTGCAATCGGCATCAATAAATACAAGTCGTTCAAATCGAGCCGCTTTGATGGCAAGTGTAAGGGCATATTTTTTGGGATGAATACCCGGCGGAGTGTAGCTGACGGTAACTACTTTGAGGCGATCAAAAGCCTGACAGGCTGTTTTCAATAGCCAAAATGTATCATCTGTCGAGTTATCATCGGCTACAATAATCTCATAGTCGGCAGGGTATTCCTGCTCTAAAAGCATTGGCAGCAGGTGCGTCAGGTTGTCGTGTTCGTTTCGCGCCGCAACAATGACAGATATATCTTCATACTTGGTCGGGATGAATGACTTAGGTTTAAAAAACGCCAGCCGCACAAACCAGACACCTTGTAGTAAAAGATGTAATAAAACAATACTACTGATAACAATAATGGCATACAGCCAAAAAACAGATAGCTCCACTCGCGTTGATCTTTGCCGGGCAAAATTATAGAAGTTTGTTCATCTGCCGATGGAATGTTTGTCGGAATTCTGTATGTTTCGTAATTTCGTAAAATATTACACGTGTTATTAAAATGCTTAAAAATAAAAACTTTCTCTTACTCATAGCAGCTTACATATTGGTAAGTTTTGCCTTCTTTACGCTTACAGATCGTTACATTCTTTATACAGGTAAGGTGAGTTACACACCTATTTTTGAAATTTTTTATGTAATATCTGTCGCATTTTTTATATTTTTCCTTGTACGCAGAGCTGAAAATACAACCAAAGTTTTGAGTAAGAACTCTTCGGAAAGCGATCAGCTGTTGATAGATCTGTTTGATAATCTGCCTGTTTCTGCCTTGCTGATTGATCATAGTAGCGCTATTGTCGATGCTAACAAGATTGCTGTGAAATTTTATGGATGTTCTAAGAAGCAACTCATAGGGAAGAATATTGTAGAGTTATGCCCCGAATGGATGCAGCCGCGTGTAGCCTACGAATTAAACTGCGCTTTGGCAGGTCGTCATAAGTTTGTCTCGGAAGAGTGGCAGCAAATCACTTCAGATAAAAAAATAATTGACGTAAAAGCATACACAGAATTAATTTCGGCGGATGTGGCTATTTTGATGATTGTTATTGTAGATATCAGTCATTACAAGCAAGTCGAAAAAGAGTTGTTGGTATCATTGGAAGAATTGGATTGTTTTGTGTACCGTGCCGCACAAAATCTCAAAGCACCGCTTGCGCACATAGAAGGTGTGTGCAATCTTGTAAAAGCAGAAGGCAAAATCGGAGATTTGCACGCCTTAGTATATTTTGATATGGTGCAAAATGCCTCCGCGCAAATCAATTATACACTATCAAAGCTGCTGATGTTCAATAATTTGAAAAATAGATCGCCTGAGATACAGCCTGTAAATATTTTCAGACTTGTCAATCGTGTTATAGAAGAAGTACAGCTCCACAAACGAATAGACATTACTCTATTAATCGAAATGCCACCGCAAATGACCGTTAATTCAGATGAAACACTGATAGCTGTTATTCTGCGCAATCTGTTAGAAAATGCAGTAGCGTACCGCGATCCCTCTTATCGGAATGCCTATGTGCGTATTGCTGCTTATTTCATGGATGGACAATTGATAATCAACGTAGTGGACAACGGACTTGGTATCCCAAAAGAAGTAATGCCGCATCTGTTTACAAACACGTATGCCGGAACGGAGTCGGTGCGCGGCGGGGGAATAGGCTTGTACGCTTCGCAGGTCGCTGCGGCAAAATTGGGGGGAAAGATCGAATTGGTGTGCAACAAAACAGGACAAACACAATTTACCGTTACTTTGCCCTTAAATTCTGTTCAGTCCAAAGACGCTAAGGCTTTGTCTGCACAAGAAGCATCTGTTCATAAAAAATGAAGCACCGACTTTTTGGCAATCGTATGGCGGCATTAGCTACCATACATGAAAAAGAAAAAATCATTTTACCGATTTTTGATCAATTTATTGAGCTAAATATTTGTGTTGCAGCAGTTAATACCGATCAATTCGGCACTTTTACGGGTGAAATAGCACGCGAGGGCACACAAATAGAGACGATCAGGCGCAAATGCCTTGCCGCAACTGCACAAACAGGGCTATCTATCGGCATCGCCAGCGAAGGATCTTTCGGCCCGCATCCCCAAATGCCTTTTGTTGCCTGTAATTACGAATTGGTGATGCTTAAAGACCTCGAAACAGATCTTGAAGTTTGCGGTCGCTACTTGACAACAGCTACCAATTTTTCCCAAAAAACAGTTAGCGCTGTTGCCGAAGCCTTAGCTTTTGCGGATTCGGTTGGTTTTCCTGCACACGGGCTCATCGTAAGAGGGCGCAATAACGTTGTGAAAGGCATCCGAGCATTCGAGCATCTGATACAAACCGTAGAAACAGAACTGACAAAGGGCGATGGCTTGCTGTATATAGAAACCGATATGCGCGCAATGCATAATCCGATGCGCCGCGAGGCAATAGCCAAAGCAACGGAAGATTTGGTGCAGCGGCTTATAACAGCTTGTCCGGCCTGTAACAGACCCGGTTTTGGCAAAGAGGAGCCGATCTATGGGCTACCTTGCAGTTGGTGCGGACTACCTACCCAAGAGATAAAAGGGTATCGGATGCGGTGTCCGACTTGCCAACATACTGTAGAGGTAATCAGTCATGAAAAGGAGTTTGCAGACCCTGCTGTTTGTACATTTTGCAATCCATGATAATTTTATTGTCGAATCTGCCCGTTGCCGTACACCTTCCATTTATAGCTGGTTAGTTCGGGCAGCGCCATAGGGCCGCGTGCGTGCAGTTTTTGCGTACTAATGCCTATCTCTGCACCCATGCCGAATTGTGCCCCATCGGTAAATGCAGTAGAAGCATTGGCATAAACAGCTGCAGCATCTACCGCATCTAAAAACTGCGTTAGCACCTTAGGGTCTTCTGCTACAATTGCTTCGCTGTGCCTCGAAGAATACCGAGCGATATGTGCCAGAGCTTCGTCTATTCCTGCCACAGTTTTAATACTCATCTTGTAATCTAAAAATTCGATGCCAAAATGCTGAGGTTCGGCAGGTTGTAGTAAGTTTTCAGGGTAGTGTCCTTGCAGGGACAAGAACGCATCTGGATCAGCAAAGACTGTAACTTGTTTTTCTGCGAGGCGGCTCACAATCTTTTTCAGCGCTGACAGCAGTTCCCGATGCACAATCAGACAGTCTAAGGCATTGCAAACACTGACACGCCGCGTTTTAGCATTGTAAACAATATCGGCAGCTTTTTGAATATCTGCACTGCTGTCCACATAGGTATGTACAATGCCTGCACCTGTTTCTATGACGGGTACGCGGGAGTTTTGACGAACAAAATCAATGAGTTGCTGGCTGCCGCGTGGAATAATGACATCTACTTTGCCGACCGCCTGTAGCATAATTCCTGTAGCTTCGCGCGTGGCAGGAAGGAGGGTAACGGCTTGGGTAGGCAGTTGAAAATCGGTAAGTATTTGGTGAATAATTTTGACTATAGCTTCATTGGTAGCTGTGGCATCGCTGCCGCCCTTCAGCAAGGCAGCATTGCCCGATCGGAGGCACAAAGCCGTTACGTCAAGTGTTACGTTGGGGCGAGCTTCATATACTATTCCTACTACGCCCAACGGTACACGCACCTTCTTGATTAGCAACCCATTAGGTAGCGTTCGCTCTTCCAGCACATCGCCTACGGGCGAGGGAAGCCGGGACACATGGCGAATTTCGGCAGCAATTTGAGAGATTCGTTCATTGGAAAGCAGCAGGCGATCATATTTAGGATCATCGGGCGACATTCGCGCAAGGTCGCGTGCATTAGCTGCCATCAAATCTGCCGCTGCGTGTTCTATCGCCACTGCCAGCGCTTGGAGCAAGTCAGCAATGACAGCTTGAGGAGTCTGTGCTATCAGCCGGCTTGCAGCTGCGGCCGCATTGATAAGATCGTTTACAGTAAACATGTTCATAAATTACTTTTATCGGACTATGTGTTGGCAACTATGGTAGGTTTGTCCCATGCAACTGGTAGCATGATGGTAAACTTGGCCCCTTTGCCATATTCACTTTCACATCTGATTGAACCGTTCATTTGTTCTGTCAGTTTTTTGACAATAGACAAGCCTAAGCCGGTAGAACTTTCGCCGCCTGTGGGCTGAGCGCTGAGGCGTTGAAACTTCCCAAACATCTTCTTTTTGTCGTCTTCAGTAAATCCGGGACCAAAATCCTGTATGCTAAAAAAGCATTGTGCGTCCTTTAGTCCGGTTTCAACTATGATGTGCCTACCCGTAGGAGAGTATTTAATAGCATTAGAAAGTAGGTTTTCCAATACTCTGGTAAGGGCTTGTCTATTGGCTAAAGCGTAAACTTCGAGGGCGCGGTCGTCAAAAATGATTTGTATATTTTTACGCTCAGCTTGCGGTCTGAATTCGTTTACTACTTGTCCTAGCAGTTGGCGCGCGGCAACTATTTCGCCTGTAGCGCTACTACTATGAGCGCTTTGTTCTGCCATACTAATTTCGAGTACTTCTTTGATGAGTTGGTTGGCACGTTCGATAGTAATGTCTATCTGTTCAATATACGCTTTTTGTTGGGGGTTGATCGGACCATCTGTCTCTATGAGTCGCAATAATCCATGAATCGCACTAAAAGGCGTGCGCAAATCATGTGAAAGCATGTGAATAAACTCGTTGCGTTCTTTTTCCATCAGGCGCAATTGTTCATTTTGCGCTTTTAATTGGTTATTTTGCAAAATAATCGCTTGCTTTTGCTGTCTTAATAGTGCATTGGTAAGTTTTGTTTTCCATAAAAAAATAAGCACAGATGCTATCATAGTCGTTGTAAATACAAGCGAAATAAGCAGTATAAAATTTTCGTATTCGGTTGCATTAATGGTTTTTTCGTAACGTTCTTTCTGCAATTGTAATTGAGCAAGGTCTGCCTCGCGTTGTAATTCCATAATTTTATCCCAAGGCGTAGACTGCTGCCTTTGCTCAAGTTGTCTGAAGGCTTCAAAAAGCAGCTTAGAGTAATATTTGTGCGCTTCTCGGTTGTTGAGTTTCCAATGCGCTACAACAATATTACTCAGCGAGCGATAAATTCCTTGCTGATTTTGTTGACTTTTAGCTGCCTCATATGCCTTTTCGGCATAGATAAGTGCTTGTGCAGGCAGCGAATCCATGTAAGTCTCTGCCAGCCGGTTATAGAACTGATCAGTATTTTTTTGGGACTTAGGCGTCTGAGAAAAAAGATTGAATGTACTACCTAAACACATGGCAGTCCAAAAAATGAACAGATGGGATATGTCATTACTCATATCTGAAAATGTACAAATAGACTGCCATTTTTACAGCTATACAAGGTATGAGTTTTGACAGCTAAGGTTTGGGTAAGCTGATGATGAAGCGAGCGCCCTTTCCGGGTTCAGTTTCGAGTACAATCTGTCCACCCATTTTAGTTACAAGCGACTTGACAACTGCCAGCCCCAGCCCAGTGGAAGATTCGCCGCCTGTAGGTTGTGCGCTCAGTGTCTTGAATGATTTGTACAAATTTTTCCGATCCTGTTCGGTAAAGCCCGGGCCTTCGTCCTGTACTTCTACAATCAAATTGCGTTCAAGGTCTTTCAATCGTACATAAATATTTTTACCTATAGGTGAAAACTTAATAGCATTAGAAATCAAGTTTTCCATAATACGCATTACATGGTCTGTATTTCCTTTGATATATGCTTCAGGCATGTTATTCTCCAGATGCATGGTGATTTGTTTTTGTGTGCTTTGTCCATGATATGCGTTAAAAATTTTATCAATGATTTCATGTATGTTTACTTGATAAAATTCCTCTTGACTACTATCCTCCATTGCTTTGGCATCTAACAAGTTGCGGATGAGGTTTTTGCCATCGTTTACACAAACTGTAATGAGGGATAGATACTGTAATTGTTGGTCGGTGACTTCGGTGTAGTTGGTAATAATATTTACTAAACCTTCTATTCTATTGAGTGGGCCTTTCAGGTCATGTGCAATAAATGCGATGATGCTGTTTTTTTCATTATTAAGTTCGGTTAATAGTTCGTTTTGCATCTCGAGGATTTGTCTTTTTTTGTTCAATTCTTCGGTTCGTTCAATGACGCGCTGCTCCAATTCTTCGGTCAGCAGCCTGTTCTGACGCTCATGGCGATAGGATTCGCAGGCTTTTTGCATCAGCAGGCGCAGTGAAGGTTCGTCCCAAGGCTTATTGATGTAGCCTGCGATACCTAACTCGTTGATAGCAATCTTGATTTCTTCAATATCAACAAAGCCGGTCAGAATAATTTTGGTAATACGCGGATATATGCCATTGATGCTGCGCAAAAACTCGATACCTGTCATGCTGGGCATTCGCTGATCAGTTATGAGTAACTCTATTTCGTTTTGCTGCAAAATATCCATAGCTTCGGATACCGTTTGCGCTGTATGTACTTTGAAATCCTCCGCAAATTGGGCTTTAAACAAAATCAGGTTGTTTGACTCATCGTCTAAATAGAGAATCTTGTAAGGCTCGTTAACCTCCATTATCTTAGTTGGTTATTTGTGTGTAACTTAGTGCAAACAATTTACAAATTCATTTCCAAGCAATCAATTTGTAGGAATAGCAATTATGAAATTGGTACCAACGCCTGCCTGAGAAACAACATCTATTTTGGCACGGTGCAGATCGAGGATCTGTTTAGTAATATATAGTCCCAGCCCTGTGCCCATGCCTTCGTCCTTTTTGCTGAAAAAAGGTTCATAGATTTGCTGTTTCACTTCTTCGGTCATTCCGATACCATTGTCTCCAATCTCAATAACAGCAAAGATCTTACTATTATCTTCTTTATACTCAAGATAACTTGTTTTTATGATGATTTTTCCATCTGTTCTCTTTGCCATTCTGATTGCCTGAAAAGCGTTGTTAATAATATTAGTGAAGACCTGCTCTAACTGTATGTGATCTGCAAAAACAGGCGGCATATTTTCTTCAAAATGTTTTTCAACAGCAATATCAGGATACTGCACCTGCAACATCATCAATGCGTAATTTATTGTTTTGTGTATATCGCCTTTTTTAAAATCATGTGGCTTTAACTGTCTCATACTTTGTATGATACGCAGAATTTTATCTATACCGGACTGAATAATTAACAGAAATTGCTGGATTTCTGCTTGTATTATTGCCGTCATTTGTTGATTTTGTTGGCTTATACATTTATGATCGGGCTGAATGCTACTGATTACCTGATAATAGTCGTTATTGATCTGGATTAGTTTTTTGATGCTCTTCTCTAGTTGCTGATGACCGATTTGTATAAAATTCATTGGATTGAGGATTTCGTGGGCGATGCCACCTGAGAGTTTGCCCAGCGCTGCCAGTTTCTCGGATTGAACATATTGCTTTTGTGTGCGTTCCAACTCTAAGAGTGCACTGTCTAAGCGCTCATTTTTGTAATTAAGCTCATTGTTTTTAGCGGCCAGTTCTTTGTTGACCAGTTCGAGTTCATAAGTTTTATCCTTAAACTGCTGGTAAGTTTTTTTGATTCTTATTGAAAGGGAAATACTCACCAGTATTGCGATAAACAGCAAAGCGCTCAGCCATGAGAGGCGTGTTGCCAAACGTTTGTTTTCTTCAGATTCTTCTTGCTTAATTGCATTTACTCCGCGCAGGCTGTCAATGACCCTGAGTTGGATGGATTCAACCTGATTTTTGGCAATTTCTGTCAGCTGTTGTTGATCCCATACTTCTGATCGGTATCGGCTGCTGATCTGTTGCGCCTCGTATGCCTGCTGATATTCACCAAGGTTATAGTGCAACATAGATTCGATATCATAGGCTAACATGAGTGCATATTTATTGCTCGTACTGTCTGCTATATCTTTTGCATTGCGCACGTACCTGAATGCAGAAGGGTAGTTTTTGGCTTTTGCCAGCACCTCTGCAGTCTTCAGGTAGTAGCCCTGTAGCGCAACTAATTTCTGGTTGACGCTGTCTGTTCTGATGCAGCGCTCGTACCAATCGAAGGCTTCGTCTGTATTGCCGCGACTTAGTGCAAGGTTACCTAAGAATAGGTAGCATTGGGCAGTGTAGTGATAGGCTCTTTGGCTGATGAACAGATTAAGGCTGCGCCTAAGCTGTATCTCTGCTTTCGGATAGTCCTTTTGGGCTATATATATATCGGATAAGTGTGCATCTGCTATTGCTACACCTATCCGGTTATTAGTTTTTTGAAAGTACAAGCGCGCTTTAGTGAAATGATCTTCAGCAGAGTTTCCATCTTTGCGCTGCATATCTGCTTGTCCTTTGACTAAATAGACATGGGCGATGAAATTATTTCTAAAAACAGAATTTATTGGTGTCCTATTGAGTCGGGTGGCTATCAAAAGTGCTTCATTGAGGTCGCGATTAGTATTGATTAGCTCTCCAAGGGCTAAGTAGATTCGACTTCTGATTAATAAAATTTGCATTCTGTCTACTGAATAGTCAATATTGTTATGCTCACTCTGAGCACCTGTCGGATTAGACCCTTCAGACAATAATTTGATAGACTGGATACAAAGTTCAATTGCTTTGTCTAACTGATTGCGGTAATAGTGCGAGTAGGCACTTGCTCTTGCATAAAGGGCTTTAGAGCGATCGTCGTCTGCCTTCTCTGCCAGCTTAGTAATGATACGCCAAAGTGAGTCCGACCCGGCAACAGAGTACTCCGACAACTGTTCCCATGCAGGTATGAGTACCTCGAGTTGTTCCGCAGGCGGGCGGTTTGCAACTACACGCACGAGACTATCGGGCAGCTGAAGCGATTGTGCGAGCGCCCTTTCGGCTGCTGTTGTAAACAAAGAACAGCATAACAAACCAATCAATAAGAGTTTGTTGCGAGGAGTAAAGTCGAATTTAGTTAATCGTTCCACTAAAGACATATTCCGCAGGGCCTATCAGCCAAATATCGGAAAAAGATTCGGGTAAATGGCGAAAAGCTACCTTTAAATTACCTCCTATAGTGTGTACATCAATGATCTGTTGTTTCCCCAAGCGATCAGAGCTTGCCCGAGCGGCGCTGTAAGCCAGCGCCGCTGCCGTTACCCCTGTGCCGCAAGAGTAAGTTTCGTCTTCGACACCCCGTTCATAGGTACGTACATAAAGCGCCGAATCTGACTGTATTTCGGCGAAGTTCACATTAGTTCCGCTCGGTGCAAAGTCATTCAGGTTGCGAATATGTTTGCCCTGTTCATAGACCGGAAAGTTGGCAAGTTGCTGCTCAAACTGCACAACATGAGGCGAGCCTGTATTGAGAAAATAGCCGTTGTTCCAAGGTTTAATAGTTTGTACATCAGCCATTTGCAACCATATCAAATGCGCTTCGTCTATGCGGGCTTCGTGCGGGCCGTCCGCTGCCAGAAAGTGTGCCGTATTATTAATGATACCCAAGCGATGTGCAAAAGCCACAGTACAGCGTGCGCCATTACCGCACAAACTGCCAGGCCTGCCATCGGCATTAAAATAAATCATCTCAAACTGATAATCAGGATGTTGCTGTATCAGAATCAGCCCATCTGCCCCAATGCCAAAACGGCGATGGCAAAGCCTTGCCACCAACCGCTCATCTTCAGCAGGAAACCAAAGCATCCTGTTGTCAATCATAATAAAATCGTTGCCTGTTCCCTGATACTTGTAGAAATCTATCTTCATGGGTTTGCGTGTTTTTTCTTACCTTTGCGTTGCAATTTCGTAAAAAAATTGGGTAGAATATTAGCTATTGATTACGGAAGCAAGCGCACAGGTATTGCAGTGAGCGATCCTCTGCAACTGATTGCCTCGCCTTTGGAAACTGTACCTACTGCACAGTTGATAGATTTTTTGACCAAATATATGACCGCTGAGCCTGTAGATGAAATCGTGATTGGTATGCCAAAAAAGTTGGACAATAGCGATACTAATACAACATTCATGGTGAAAGGTTTTATCAAGGCCTTTCGTAAAAAATTTGCTAACATGCCCATTTACGAAATTGACGAGCGGTTTACTTCTGTATTGGCGATGCAGAGTATGATCGCTGCGGGAAGTAAAAAAAAGGATCGAATAGAGAAGCAGGGCAATTTAGATAAAGTTAGCGCTGCTATCATTCTCCAATCTTACATGGAACGAAAAAAGAACATCGCTTTATGATATACCCGATCGTAGCCTACGGCGATCCGGTGCTGCGAAAAGTAGCCACCGAACTCACAAAAGACAACCCGAAAGATCTACCCAAGCTCATTGCTGATATGTTCGATACGATGCATCATGCAGAAGGTATCGGACTGGCTGCGCCTCAAATCGGACTTTCTCTCCGCCTGTTTGTAGTAGATGGCAGTGGGACGGAAGATGAAGAGATTAAAGATTTTAAAAAAGTTTTTATCAATCCGATAATCTTGGAAGAAACTGGCGACAAGTGGGCTTTCGAGGAAGGCTGCCTGAGTATTCCCTCTATTCGGGAAGACGTACAAAGGCAGGCACAGGTGCGCGTACGCTACTATGATGAAAATTGGCAACTGCACGAAGAAACCTACAGTGGCATGAAAGCTCGCGTAATCCAGCACGAGTACGATCACATTCAGGGTGTGCTTTTTATTGACCACATCAACCCGCTGAAAAAGCGCTTGATTCAGGGCAAACTCGCCAAAATCAGCAAAGGTGAGGTAAAGCACACCTATCGCATGCGTTTTCCGCAAGGTAAATAATTCTAATATCTAATTTCGACTACGCTATGAACTACACAACTAGCCAGAAGTTATTCCAAGAGGCTTTACAGTACATCCCCGGCGGGGTTAACTCACCGGTGCGCGCTTTTCGCGCCGTAGGAGGTAATCCTGTATTTATTAAATCTGCCAAAGGAGCTTACATTTTCGATGAAGACGGCAATCGCTACATCGAGTTGATCAATTCTTGGGGCCCGATGATCCTCGGTCATGCTAATCCGATTGTTCAAGAGGCTGTTATTAAAGCGGTGGAAAACTCTTTTTCTTTTGGAGCGCCTACGCGCAAGGAAGTGGAGATGGCTGAGCTGATTTGCAGCATGGTGCCTTCTGTAGAAAAAGTTCGCATGGTAAACAGTGGCACCGAAGCCTGTATGTCTGCTATTCGCGTAGCAAGAGGCTATACCGGTCGTAGCAAAATCATCAAATTTGAGGGCTGCTATCACGGTCATGGTGATAGTTTCCTGATTGCAGCCGGCAGCGGGGCTGTTACCATGGGCGCACCGGATAGCCCCGGCGTTACACAGGGCGTAGCAAACGATACGCTAACCGCACCGTATAACAATCTGGCGGCAGTAGAAGCGCTGATTGATGCCAACCCTAATCAAATTGCTGCCATTATTATTGAACCTGTAGCAGGTAATATGGGCTGCGTGATTCCCGAAAAAGGTTTTCTTGAAGGTCTGCGCACGCTCTGCGATAAACACGGGATTGTCTACATTTTCGACGAAGTGATGACAGGTTTCCGCCTTTCTAAGGGTGGTGCACAAGAGCTATTCGGTATCCGACCTGATATGACCACTATGGGCAAAATTATTGGAGGAGGATTGCCTGTAGGTGCTTATGGTGGTAAAAAAGAAATCATGGATTGCGTATCGCCTGCAGGAAAAGTTTATCAGGCAGGGACGCTCTCCGGAAATCCAATAGCGATGAGCGCAGGTATGGCAATGCTCAACTATTTGAATGAGCATCCGGAGGTTTACACGCAGGTAGCTCAAAATACCGGACGCATTACAGCGGGAATACGCAAGGCGCTGGCAGCTAACGACTTATCATTGACCATCAATGAAATCGGATCAATGTACAGCCTGTTTTTTACTGATCAGCCTGTTACAGATTTTGAAAGTGCTAAAACTTCAGACACTGAAATGTTCGGCTTCTATTTCCGTGAAATGCTGGAGCGCGGAGTTTATCTGGCTCCTTCGCAATACGAAAGTCTTTTCGTTTCTACAGCCCTGACCGAAGCTGATTTACAGCAAATTGAGCAGGCTAATGCGGAGGTATTGGCACTGATAGCTGAGCGCGTTTAGGTGGCTGTCCAAAAATTAACGCAGACTTTAGTCTTTGATTTTTTAAATAACTGATAATCAAATAGCTACAGACCGAAGTCTGTGCTACATCCAGCCTTTTTAGACAGCCTCATTATGCCACAGATTCAGCAATCACGCTATCATGGTGTACCTTTGCGGTTTCAATCATAAGTTGGCATGGAAGACACAAGCGGATTTGCAGCATTCAAACTCAATAAACAACTTTTTAGCGCGATTCAGGATTTGGGCTGGGAAAATCCTACGCCTATTCAGGAAAAAGCCATCCCGCTGGCGCTGGAAGGACACGATATTTTGGGGATTGCACAAACAGGTACAGGCAAAACAGCCGCTTATCTGTTGCCGCTGCTCATGCGTCTGAAATATGCACAAAGTGATTTTCCGCGTGCGCTCATCATCGCCCCGACGCGCGAGTTGGTGATGCAGATTGCCGAGCACTTCAAATTGCTGGCTGCCTACACCGACCTGCGCTGCACAGCCCTTTACGGCGGTATCGGCATGAAGGCACAGGTAGAGTCTGTTGTAGCAGGCACCGACGTAATTATTGCCACGCCCGGGCGCTTCATGGACGTTTACCGCACAGGCGAGCTGGTGCTGAAAGAACTCAAAACCTTCATTCTGGACGAAGCAGACAAACTCATGGACATGGGTTTTATGCCACAGATTCGCAAACTGCTGGAAATTATCCCGCGCAAACGGCAAAACCTGCTATTTTCTGCTACCATGCCCGACAAAGTAGTGCGCCTTTCCGAAGAGTTTTTGGAAGCCCCGTTGCGTGTAGAAATAGCCCCGCAGGCAACCCCTGCACAAACAGTTGCCCAGCAACTTTATTTTGTACCAAATCTGAAAACTAAAATCAATCTGCTGGGGCACTTGCTAGCCGATGAAGCAGATGTTGTACGTGCCATTATATTTTGCAGAACTAAAGAAAATGCAGAAAATATCGGTAAGTTCTTATCGCGAAAAGTAACGCCATTTGTGCGTACAATTCACGCCAATAAGGGGCAAAATACGCGCATTAATGCCATGCAGGCTTTCAAAGAAGGTGGAGTACGGGTATTGGTTGCAACAGATGTAGCTGCGCGAGGCATAGATGTTAGCGAAGTTAGTCATGTAATTAATTTTGATGTGCCGATTATTTACGAAGATTATGTGCATCGCATCGGACGTACCGGCAGGGCAGGAGAGGACGGTATCGCAATTACTTTCTGTACTGAAGCGGAAGCCTATCACATTGAAAAAATACAAAAACTCATTCGTCAGTCTATTCCGGTGATGCCTTTGCCTGAAGCAGTAAAAATAGAGGCGACAGGCTTTGAAGAAGCTCAGGAAATGGCGCGTGAAATAGACCGTCAAAAACGCCGTGAAAATCCGGACTTCAAAGGAGCTTTCCATGAGAAAAAGAATAAACCGCCTGTTGCACGCAAAGCTACAGGTAAACCCAAGTCTAAACGGAGCGAGAAAATCTCTGGCAGCGCAAAACCTACGACTAAGAGACGCAGCAAACAAACGTGAAATTTTCTTGTTTTGTTAAAAAGTGTTAAAAAATTTACACCCATCTCAAAAAGCAATAGTTTTGTGTAGGCAGTAAATATTTAGAGCCATGCTTTAGATATTTCTTTTCATAGCTGGTTGAAAGAGACAGGAAGGGCGGTGCAAGCCGCCCTCTTGTTGTATTTGCCTTTTTATTTCCTTATACGGTGATCATTGCTTTTCTTCGCCTTGTTCGCTTTCCTAATTTGTTATTGCTGGCACTGTCGCTGTTGGGCGCTCGTTGGCTACTTGCAAGCGCTTGTACGACGAATACTTTTTCCATACTTGCATGGTTGGGCGCTGTTGTCTTTGCTGCTGCGGGCGGATATGTTGCCAACGACATAGCAGACCTTGCCATTGATCGCATCAATAAACCCAATCGTCCATTACCTGCCGAAAAAATAAGCCCGTTTCAGGCTCAAATATTATCCGTAACGTTTTTTTTATTGGCAATAATCGCCTCTACAATTAACTTTTATTTACTGTTATTAACGCTTGCCTCTGTTGGATTGCTGATATTTTATGCGCTGTGGCTAAAGTGTACTCCTTTGCTTGGAAATTTTGTAGTGGCAGTTTTGAGCGCTACTGCTTTCGCGTCGCTCCTGCTTGTATGTGGGCATACTAATAATAAGGCATCATTATACGAATTGATACTTTTTTCAGGGCTGACGCATTTCCTGCGCGAACAAGTGAAATGCTTAGAGGACATAGCAGGCGATGACGTTGCTAAATGCCGGACGCTCCCTGTTGTCATAGGCACATCTAAGGCGCAAATTGTGGCGGTTGGTACTGCTTTAGGACTTGCAGTTGCCTGTTTGGGTGTAGGAGTAGGTAAAAGTGGTGGTGTAGCTATTGCTTGGCTGCTTCTTTCGCTGCTGTTTTGTATTTTTGCCCGAAGACTGCACACATCTGTAACTGCTGTTAATTTTGCTTATCTTTCTACGGTGTTAAAATTGTATATGATTGTAGGGATGATAGTTGTTTTATGGGGCAGTAAAGTATTTTAACCGTTCGTATTTTTTATGCCTGTAATTGCTCTTTTTGCCTCTGGTAGCGGCACAAATGCCGAAAATATCATTAAAAAATTTCGATATCTGTCCAATGTACGCTTTGTTGTATTTTGCAATAAGCCCAACGCAGGAGTTTTGTCAAAGGCGGCAAGATTAGAAGTGCCAACTATTGTGTTCAATCGCAAGGAATTCTACGAACAAAATGCGGTTCTGCAACAATTAATCAACTATGAAGTTGATTTGATAGTATTGGCAGGCTTTCTATGGCTAATGCCTGTAGCTATTGTTGCACATTACCCACAAAAAATCATCAATATACACCCTGCACTATTACCTAATTTTGGCGGTAAGGGCATGTATGGGAGGAAGGTACACGAAGCGGTTATCGCTGCCGGAGAGGCTGCTTCAGGGATTACTATTCATTATGTAAACGAACGTTATGACGAAGGTCAAATTATTCGTCAGG
The DNA here is from genome assembly GCF_053489755.1 of Rhodoflexus sp. NCBI lineage: Bacteria > Pseudomonadati > Bacteroidota > Cytophagia > Cytophagales > Thermoflexibacteraceae > Rhodoflexus > Rhodoflexus sp. The sequence goes on along the minus strand of NZ_JBRCHD010000028.1, from coordinate 61,226 downwards.
TGCAATGCCCTGTGCATCCTTCCGACACACCTGATACACTTGCCATGCGAATTCACGATTTAGAATACGAACATTATCCGCAGGTAATAGGGGAACTGTTAGGCATTGCCCCGATGAAGTAATTATGAGGCTGTAATCATTTTTTCCTGCGCTTCTTTTTTAAAATCAACTGCTACAAACCATGCAGTAACGACCAGCGATGCGATAAAATAAGCAGCAATTACATATCTGCCCCAAGCAAAGACCTCACTTATGCCGAACCAGTCGCCTGTTGCAACAATAATTCCTGCACCAAATGCAACTTTTAGTCCTTCCCAGATGAGGGCATAAGGGTTCTTATCCATTAGTTCGGTGTAGGCATAGATGCTCAGAAAGATAAATCCGCCGTAATAGAAAAGCATCGGCATACCTATCGCTCCTATATTTCCGAACATGTAAAATACAAGTAGTGCAACAGATGCGAACTGCACCCACGACCAGATTTTGAGTGCTGTCGAACTTTCAGGCTCATATTTTTCATAGTTGTAAATGTCTTCGATTTTTCGCACCGGATATTTGGCAGCTACGTCGGCAGGTCGCCAGCCGGTCGGCATGAACCATATACGGATCTTATCTTTCCAGTTTTGAGTTCGCCATGCATCTTTGATCAGCAGCCACAGGTGCTGGAAGTTAATCTTAATCGGATTCCATGTAGCGGCGGGACGCGTAATACCATAAACTGCAGGTACATCAGGCAGTTCTTCCTGAAAAGTTCCAAATAATTTGTCCCAGATGATAAATATTTGTGAGTGATTTTTATCAATATACTCGGGGTTGATGGCATGGTGTACGCGGTGATGCGCAGGTGTTACAATGATGTGCTCTAACCAGCCCATCTTTCCAATGTGTTGCGTGTGATACCAGAACTGAGCAAACAGGTGTATAGGTGCAACTATGGCTATTACATTGGCGGGTACTCCTACAAGTGCTGCCGGCAATAAGAAAAAGACAAACAAATTGACAAAGGAAGAGATGCTTTGACGCAAGGCACAGGCAAGATTAAAATCTTCACTGCTGTGGTGAATAGCGTGTTTATTCCAAAAAAAATTGACTTGGTGGGCAATGCGATGAATCCAGTAACCTGCGAAATCAAGCGAAATAAAAGCAATAACTACGGTAAGGAAGGTAGATTCGATCTTAAAAATTGCAACTCGTTCGACCATCCAATCATAGGTAATGATAGAAACACTTAGCCCAAGCACATCCTTAACAACATTTGTAATGCCTGAACTAAGGCTCGAGATCATATCCATGTTGCGGTATGTGTCTTTGCCTTTGTACCAGCCATACCATTTTTCAAGCAGAACAGCCAGTAGGAATACCGGCATTGCGATCAGTAAGATTTGACCATATAATTCCATGATAATCGGGTGTGTTAATGTGTATGCAATGTGTTGTTTTGATCACACAAAAAATACGTAAAATACAACAAAAGACCAAAAACAAATCTGCCTATATATACTTACGCACATCATCGGCTGTAATTTCTGCTCCGCTCATGATCACCAGCCGTTCAATCACATTGCGTAGTTCGCGGATGTTACCCGTCCACTCGTGATCTTGCAGGGCTTTCAACGCCTCGTCGGTGATGTGTTTTTTTGCTGCACCGTAGTCATCTGCTATCTCCTGTAAAAAATGATCGGCAAGCAGTGGGATATCATCTTTGCGGTCTTTCAGGGGCGGCACATGGATAACTATGACGCTCAAGCGGTGGTATAAATCTTCACGAAAGCGCCCTTGCCTGATTTCTTCTTTCAAGTCTTTGTTCGTAGCGGCCAATACACGTACATTGACCTTTATTTCCTTATCTCCGCCGACGCGGACTATTTTGTGTTCTTGCAAAGCCCGCAGCACTTTTGCCTGTGCTGAGAGGCTCATATCGCCGATTTCATCGAGGAAAAGCGTACCGCCGTTGGCCAATTCAAACTTACCGATCCGTTGTTTTATGGCAGAAGTAAACGAGCCTTTCTCATGTCCAAAAAGCTCACTCTCAATAAGTTCAGAAGGAATAGCTGCACAATTAACCTCTATCATCGGACCTTCGGCGCGGTTGCTAAGCGAGTGAATAGCTTTGGCAACTAACTCCTTTCCCGAACCATTCGAGCCTGTAATAAGCACGCGGGCATCGGTTGGCGCTACTTTGGCAATCATATTTTTGACATTTTTCAGCGCTTCAGATTCTCCAATCATTCTGCCGCTTTTACTGATAATTTTTTTGCGCAAAACGCGTGTTTCTTCTACCAGTGATGATTTGTCCAATGCGTTGCGCAGCGTAACCAGCAAGCGATTCAAATCGGGCGGCTTGGAAATAAAATCGTAAGCACCTTTTTTAGTTGCCTCTACTGCCGCTTCAATGGAGCCATGAGCAGAAATCATGATAAACTGCGTGTTTTTACCCAGTTCCATTGCTTTTTCGAGTACCTCTATGCCGTCCATTTTAGGCATTTTTATATCGCAGAGGCAAATGTCAAAGTCTTGAGATCGCAGTTTTTCTAACCCCTCTTCACCGTCTTTAGCCTCATCTACCTCGTATTTTTCGTATTCCAGAATTTCCCGCAGCGAATAGCGGATACTTTTTTCATCGTCAATAATCAGAACCTTTGGCATAGTGGAATGGTTGTTTATATGTCTGCTTAAAGCAGAAATTTGCAGCGATTTAACGAATTTTGCAAACAACCGAAAGACTCTTCACATGGATGTTTCAACAACCAATAATGATCCGATTATTAATCGTGTAGCCAATAGTGGACTGATAACCATAGACTTAGAAGATTTTTATCATCCGGGCGAACGCTTTGTTTACGACTTGAAACAAAATCTTTTTCAGGGATTATTGCTTCGCGAAAAAGACTTTCGCGCGTTTTTAAAATCGCACGACTGGACGCAGTACCAAGATAAAAACGTGGCTGTAACCTGCACAACTGATGCCATTGTGCCTTCGTGGGCATACATGTTGCTATCCGTACACCTTGCCCCACATGCACACATGGTAGTGTTTGGCAGCTTAGATGATTTGGAAAATGCGCTCTTTCGCGATGCGCTCTCCAAAATCAATCCCGAAGATTACCGCGATGCCAAAGTGGTAGTGAAAGGTTGTAGTAAATATCCCGTGCCATTGTCGGCTTATGTGGAAATCAGCCGTAAATTGCAGCCTGTTGTTGCCTCGCTCATGTATGGTGAGCCATGCAGCACAGTACCTATCTACAAACGTAAAAAAGCATAAAAGATTGACATGATGTCTAATAAAACCGCAGTTATTACCGGCGGCAGTCGAGGCATCGGCAAAGCCATTGCCGAGCAATTTGCCGCCATCGGTTTTGATTTAATTCTTTGCTCGCGCAACCAAACTACACTGGAAGCTACTGCTACAGCAATCAGCCGGCAATATGGAGTAGAAGTGCAAAGGTTTGCTGCCGACCTTGCTAAGCGCAAAGAAGTAAACGCGTTGGCTGATTTTATCAAAGGAACAGGCAAAATAATAAATGTATTGGTTAATAATGCCGGCGTTTTTATGCCCGGACAAATTCATAACGAGGCGGAAGGCGTATTAGAGCGACAAATTGAAACCAATCTCTACAGCGCTTATCATCTCACTCGCGCCTTGCTTCCTATGATGATGAGCCGTCGTGAGGGTCATATTTTCAATATTTGTTCGACGGCAAGCATTATTCCTTACACCAACGGCGGGAGCTACTGCATTTCCAAATTTGCATTGCTGGGTATGACCAAAGTTTTGCGCGAGGAGCTTAAACAACATGATGTACGCGTAACGGCTATTTTGCCCGGCGCAACGCTTACCGACAGTTGGGCAGGCGTGGACTTGCCCGAATCGCGCTTGATGCCTGCCGAAGATATTGGCAAGGCTGTTGTGGGTGCATGGCAACTTTCTCGCTATACTGTTGTGGAGGAGTTGCTCTTGCGCCCGCAGTTGGGGGATATTTAATATCCGTTAGGCTCGATGCGAATACCTATGATTGTTATATCATCTGTTTGTGGAAGGTTGCCGCGCCAGTTGCTTAAGGTGGTTTGTAGCTGTTCTCTTTGCGCAGCGATAGGCAAATGATGTATGTTGAGGAACAATTTCCGCAGGTTTTTAATGTAAAATTTCCTGTTTTCTATGCCGCCAAATTGATCTTCATAACCATCGGTATAGATATATAGCATCGTCGGAGCGGATATATCTACCGCATGGGTTGTAAACTTATACAAATCGGCATATTGAGCTTTTTTAACATTGCTAATGCCAATCCCAAAACGGCAGCCCTTAATTGTGTGAACATGATCGTTTTGGACGTAGGTGAGAGGACGACGTGCGCCTGCAAAGTAAATTTTTTCACTTAAAAAGTTGATTTTAACCACCGCAATATCCATTCCATCTCTAATATTATACGTATCGCTAAACATGCGCGTAAAATACATTTGCATACTTTCTAAAATCAAGGCAGGGTCTGTTATATTTTTCTCTAAGACAATGTGGTTAATCAGGCTGTTGCCAATCACTGTAAGCATTGCACCGGGTACGCCGTGTCCGGTACAATCCGCCACAGCGATTATTTTTTCGCCGTTTTTTTCTCTGCACCAGTAGAAATCGCCCGAAACAACATCTTTGGGCAGGTAAACAACCATCGCATGCTCTTTGCCAAACATGTTTTCTATCTGACCAACGGCGGATAGAATAGCTTTTTGGAGGCGATAGGCGTATTGGATGCTGTCGCTCATATTTTTATTGGCATAGTGCAATTGCTGACTTTGCATATGCAAGGTATCCGCCTGTTGTGCTAGCTCTTCATTTTTAACGCTTACTTCTTCGATAGATTGATTAGCAGTATAGTTGAAGTAAAACGTAATAGCTGTGATTACGATAACACTGTTCAGCACGTTCATCACCGAAAATATGTGCATGCCAAGAGTAGAAACCGCTTGCAGCGGCGGATGATTTTGTGTGTAAATAGCCAGAAATACATAGCTGATCGCAGATGTAATTGTAAAAAATATGGAAGATTTGCTAAAACTTTTACTGCTGCTAACCAAAAACGTGCAAAGGATCGGCGCAAAAAGATATATATGGAAATTAGAGTCCCAGCCGAGAATTGTAACCGATGCTATGGCGTGAATAACCACTTCTGTGCAAAAGATATTGACCAGCAATACCCATTTTCCTACTGAGTTTCGGTTAATAATAAAAGCGGCGGTAAAAATACAAATGCTGACGATGTTGAAGTATGCCATGAAGGTAACTTCAAAGTACAGAAACAGCAACAAAAATAGAAAATGCAAAATCGCGCCTAAGATGCTTGCTAATGCAACTACGGCGAAATTCTTATCATCAGCAGGCGAAATATTTAATCTTGCGGGCGGCTCAAGCAGCGTGATTAGGTTTTTCATTTGTTATATATAAGTGTATAGTAAGCTAAATTACAGCTATTTTAACACATAAATGAATCATATACTACGCAAATTTTATCCCGTAGGAACTGTGTTCAAATGCAAGCCAGAGGAATTGCATAGGGGTAGCATGGAAATCACCCTTGCCCCTTTTTCTGCTTCGTGAGGCCATCCAAAAAGTAACACGGACTTTAGTCTGTGATTTGTTAGTAGCTTGATAATCAAATAGATACAGACTAAAGTACTACATTCGTCCTTTTTAGACAGTCTCGTTACAGGGCAATTCTGGGGTGATTGACCTATGATGCCAGTACTAAAAAAACAAGCCACTCCGAAAAGACCGAGTGGCTTGCAACAAAATCTGTATGAAAATATTCTTGTCTGCTTACATAGTTTTCTTAGCGTCAGCAAGGAACTTCTCTAAGCCAATATCTGTCAGCGGATGCTTCAGCAAGCCGAGAATAACGCTAAGCGGACAGGTGGCTACGTCTGCACCGATTTCCGCGCACTGAATTAAGTGGGGAACGTGGCGAATAGATGCAGCCAAAACCTCAGTAGCGAAGCCATAAATATTGTAAATACTGACAATTTGTTGAATAAGCTCTAATCCGTCGCCGCCTACATCGTCAATTCTGCCAATGAAAGGAGAAACATAGGTAGCGCCCGCTTTGGCTGCAAGCAGTGCTTGCCCGGCAGAAAACACAAGCGTACAGTTAGTTTTGATGTTATTATCGGTAAAATAGCGAATAGCCTTTACGCCATCTTTAATCATAGGCACTTTTACGACAATTTTTTCATCAATACTTGCTAAAAGTTCGCCTTCTTGAACAATGCCTTTGAAGTCAGTAGCAATTACCTCTGCACTTACGTCGCCGTTTACAATGTCGCAAATAGCCTTGTAATGGCGCAGGATGTTGTCGCGTCCTTTGATGCCTTCTTTGGCCATGAGCGAAGGATTGGTCGTTACGCCGTCAAGCACGCCAAGCTCGTGTGCCTCGCGTATTTCGTCGAGGTTTGCTGTGTCAATAAAAAACTTCATGGAAACAGGAGAATAAGTGGGGATAAAAAAGCAAGCCAAGTATTGCACCGCTACAACCGCTTACCTTTGCTACCTTCCGGTCCTGGAGGGGTTCGCAGGAGCTGGTCATACCGGCTTGCGCTACAAAATTACAGACAAATTCATCACTTCCAAACAACGAACAAAAAATATCCTGCTAACTTTGCAGGTGTAATCAGGAGAATCGGCTATACTGCCACCTCAATTACTCACAATTATTCATTTACTGCAACTATGCTAGAACTCACGCGAGCGCAGGAATCACGCGCTGCCATAGAAAAGTTGTACATAGAGATGCGCCATTTGTTCAATCGAGGCTTTTACAAGCCTTTTGGCATATCGGGTCGCGAGGTAAACGAGGCGCTTCTTTCGCTCCGCCCGGAAATCTACGGTTCGATTAAAGATGTCAAAAAGGTTGAACTCAATGGCTTGGTATATGTCATAGACCGCTTGCCAAAGGGCATCGAAGAATGTCGCTTCATCAAATTTATCTCTGAAGAAGGCTATTACGCTTCAGGCTTCCCAACGATTATCCCACCGAAGCGCAAGCGCAACTGCTACCGCATAGACGAGGAGCAAATGTTCATGGAAATTACACGCGGACGCAGCGAAATTTACGATACACTGACACACTTGACATTTTTGTATAATGAGGCCGAAAAAATACGCCACCGCGCCATTAACGACAAAGGACAGTTCAGCCGCGAGTGGCTGCAATTAGAAGCTATTGTTACCGGTCATACCGAAGAGCAAAACAAGGATGTTGCCTTTACCTATCTCAGCACCCTGCTGGGGCGCACTTTTGAGGAAACCAAACGCGCTTGGCAACGACTGGCAGAAAATCCTAAAGCTAACAACGGACTTTTCCACATTGTTTATTGGATGGGTAAATTGGCGATTGAAGAATTTTTACACAATAAAGACCGTGAAATCAGCTTTTCGCCTGCGCTGCGCGAACGCATCGGACACCACATCTACGGCGAGCGCTGGGCAAGCAATATCAAGCGTTTTCTGGTAGAAAAAGATCTGATTAGTCGCCCTTTGCATATCATCAGTGCCAATCCACACAGCGTGCTGAACTGTTTGTATGCTTATGCAGCCTTGCCCAAATATTTCAACGGCATGGACTTGGAGACTATGGCGCTAGAAATCAGCAAGCCCGAAAATAAAGACCTGCGCGGTGAAATTGAGTTTTTCGCCGAGCAAAACGGCGGCTCTTTTCTCTACGAAGATTCGGGGGCGAACATTCCGGTACAAATTTTTGACACAGCACACTTGCTTAAACTCAGGCTACATCCGGAAATAATAATGAATCGCGAATACGTGGAAGCACATAAACCCGTGATTCTGGTAATGGATTATGCTTTCGGCGAGCAAGCCTATGAAACTATGGACGAACTTTTGAAGCCTTATCAAGGCCCTACGGGCGATATATTGCTCAATGTCTCCTCTATTTCCATTATGGGCAAAGCCGGCATCCTCGAAGGAGAAAAAGGCGATCTGATGATTCCAACCTCACACGTTTTTGAGGGTACAGCTGATAATTATCCCTTTGAGAATGATTTCTCGGCTGCGGATTTTGACGGCTGCGGATTGAAGGTATTTGAAGGTGCAATGATTACTGTTTTAGGGACATCACTGCAAAACAAAGATGTACTTTCCTATTTCAAGAAGTCATCTTGGCAAGCCGTCGGACTGGAGATGGAAGGCGCACACTACCAAAAAGCAATTCAGGCAGCAGCCAAAATCCGAAAGAACATTAGCAAAGATGTTATCCTTCGCTACGCCTACTACGCCTCAGACAACCCTTTAGTTACAGGCAGTACGCTGGCTTCAGGCAGTTTGGGAACAATAGGTATTAAACCGACTTATTTGATCACTGCCAAAATTCTGGATAAGATCATCAATCGCCACTAAACACAACATAGAGGACGCACAGCAACACAAGCAGAAATCGGGTAGGAAATCCTAAGTTTTGCCCTACCTTTGCTTCGGCTTTGCGCCTTTTTTTACATTTTTATGGAAGCACTCCCAACAGTAGAAACTGCCCGCAAGCTGGGCTTGTTAACCGAAGAATTTGAACAGATTTGCCAAATCTTAGGCCGCGCTCCCAACTTTACCGAACTGAGCATCTATTCGGTGATGTGGTCGGAACACTGTTCGTACAAAAACTCTATTGTCTGGCTCAAAACGCTGCCCAAAGATTCGCCCAAGATGCTGGCCAAGGCAGGCGAAGAAAACGCCGGCATCGTGGACTTGGGCGATGGGCTGGCTTGCGCTTTCAAAATTGAAAGCCACAACCACCCGTCGGCGGTAGAACCATATCAAGGCGCGGCGACAGGCGTGGGCGGCATCAACCGCGATATTTTCACGATGGGGGCGCGTCCGATTGCCCAACTCAACTCACTGCGTTTCGGCAACCTAAACACCGACCGCACCAAATGGTTAGTCAAGGGGGTAGTAAAAGGCATCGGCGACTACGGCAACGCTTTTGGCGTACCTACCGTTGGCGGCGAAGTCTATTTTGACGACTGCTACGAAATTAATCCATTAGTGAACGCTTTTTCGGCAGGCATCCTGAAAACCAACCAAATAGCGCGAGCTATTTCCTACGGCGCAGGCAATCCGGTATTTATCGTAGGTTCGGCAACGGGCAAAGACGGTATTCACGGCGCAACCTTCGCTTCGGAAGACATCAGCGACAAGTCCACCGAAAAGTTGCCCGCCGTACAGGTTGGCGACCCTTTTCAGGAAAAACTGCTGCTGGAAGCCACGCTGGAAATTATTGCAACGGGCTGTGTAATCGGCATTCAGGACATGGGCGCGGCGGGCATCATCTGTTCCACTTCCGAAATGAGCGCCAAAGGCAAACATGGCATGAAAGTTTGGTTAGACCGCGTGCCAACCCGCCAAGCCAACATGAAACCTTTTGAAATTCTGCTGTCAGAATCGCAAGAGCGGATGCTGGTGGTGGTTGAAAAAGGCAAAGAAGACATCATTCAACGCATTTTCGATAAGTGGGATTTACATTGCGCACAAATCGGCGAAGTGATTGAAGGCGAGCGCCTTTACTTCTATATGCACGGCGAATTGGTGGCTGACGTGCCTGCCGAAAGCCTTGTGCTGGGCGGCGGCGCGCCGCAATACCGCCGCGAATACCGCGAACCTGCCTATTTTCAAGAATACAAAAAATTTGACATCAACAGCGTTCCTGATATTGCGCTTGAAAAAGTTGGCGAAATTGGCAAATTTTTAATTGCGCATCCTAATATATGTTCGCGCCGCTGGATTTATCAACAATACGATAGCATGGTAGGCACGGCAAATCTGGGAAGCGTTACCCCATCGGATGCCTCGGTTGTAAATATCAAAGGAACAGACAAAAATATTGTCATAACGGTAGATTGCAACGGACGCTACGTAAAAGCCGACCCTGAAACGGGCTGCGCTATTGCCGTAGCCGAAGCGGCGCGCAACATTGTTTGCAGCGGCGGCGAACCTGTGGCAATTACCAACAACCTCAACTTTGGCAATCCCTATGTGCCAGAGGTTTACTGGCAGTTTGTCGGCAGCATCAAGGGCATGAAAAAAGCCTGCGAACGCTTCGGAACGCCCGTAACAGGCGGAAACGTGAGCTTCTACAACCAAAGCACGCCCAAATCGGGCGATGGCGGTGTGGATTATGCCGTATTCCCCACACCTACTATCGGCATGCTGGGCATTCTGGAAGGCTGGCAAAACCGCATGACGCTGCATTTCAAGCAAGCCGGCGACCTGATTTACCTCATCGGCAAGTCTGAAAACGATATTGCAAGTTCTGAATACTTGTATTCCTACTGTGGTGTAAAGGCTGCGCCGGCACCGGCTTTTGATTTGGAAACCGAGTACCGCCTGCAACAGGCTGTGGCGGCGGTTATCAAAGCTAAATTGGTGCAGTCGGCACACGACGTTTCCGACGGCGGACTCTGGACGGCGCTCACTGAGTCGGCAATTCACGGTAATTTGGGCTATGATCTGCAAACGCCTGCCAACGGCGACATCCGCTTAGACGCATACTTGTTTGGTGAAAGCCAAAGCCGCGTAACTGTGAGCGTAAGCCCTGAAAAGGTAGCCGCCTTTGAAGCCTTGCTAAAAGCGCACAACACGCCGTTTACGCAGTTGGGCAGCGTCCGCGCCGATGGACAAATCAACGTTAATGGCGCTACCGTGCTGACCGTCAGCGAAGCGCGCGAACTGTACGAAGGCACGCTGCCAAAGTATCTGAACTGATTTTTGACACGCGGCCGATTGGCGGATAACACGGATTTACGCTGATTTTTATTTTGAATTTAAACCTGCGTTCATCTGCGTAATCAGCGTGCTAAAATTGAATATATCACTGAAAACCAATCAATTATGACAACCATGACTATTAAAAATGTAACCGTTATCGGTTCGGGAACGATGGGCAATGGCATTGCGCACGTTTTTGCCCAATTCGGCTATGAGGTGGCGCTGATGGACTTATCTGCCGATGCGCTCAAAAGAGCAATGGAAACTATCGCCAAAAATTTTGACCGTCAGGTAGCCAAAGGCGCTGTTTCCGAAGCGGACAAAACCGCCGCCCTGTCGCGTATCAAAACCTTTACCGCATTGGAAGAGGCAGCTACCAACGCCGATTTAGTAGTAGAAGTAGCGACAGAAAATGTGGACATCAAGCATAAAATTTTTGCACAGTTAGACCAAATTTGTCCGCCACACACCATTTTGGCAAGCAATACCTCCTCTATTTCCATCACCCGCATCGCGGCGGCCACCAAACGCCCTGAGCAAGTAATTGGTATGCACTTTATGAACCCCGTTCCGGTGATGAAATTGGTGGAGGTCATTCGCGGCTATGCTACCTCCGACACGGTTACACACACGGTAATGGAAACCGCGCGCTCTTTGCAAAAAACGCCGGTTGAGGTAAACGACTACCCGGGCTTTGTTTCCAACCGCATCCTGATGCCGATGATTAACGAGGCTATTTATACCTTATTTGAAGGCGTAGCAGGAGTAGAAGAAATTGACACCGTGATGAAACTTGGCATGGCGCACCCGATGGGGCCCCTGCATCTGGCTGATTTCATCGGTTTAGATGTTTGCAAAGCAATTATGGATGTACTTTACGAAGGCTTCGGCAATCCGAAATATGCCCCTTGCCCGCTGCTGGTGAACATGGTTCGCGCCGGACACTTAGGCGTAAAATCAGGCAAAGGCTTTTACGAATATCAGGGCAAAGAAATGAAGATAGCAGCCCGCTTTGCGAAATGAGGTAAGATTTTTGCAGAGTACATGCAATAACTAACTCTTGTTAATCGTTATGATAAAATACTTCCGTCGCTACTTGATTAGTGGTAAAATGTTTTCTCAGCGCTCTGTTGAGGACAGGCCTGCTAAAGCATTGTGGCAGACAATTAATGACACCACCTGTCTTGTCATTATGTTCAACGGTTTGTTTCGTGAGGAAGACGCGGAGAGTCTCTGTCGCTATTTATCCAAACAAATAAGCGACATGCCAGAAACGATTAAAACGCCTATTGTGTGTAACTGCGTCAATATGACAGACTATGAAGCCAAAGCAAGGTTGATATTCCAAAATTTTTTACAAAAAAACTTTCAAAGACTGCAGGGGTTATGGATTATTACACAATCACCTGCGATCAAAGGCGGCGCAAAACTTATGAGCAGGTTTATTTCGCTGCCTATCTATGTGATTGACAGCGAAGAAAAAATTTTTTTTAGATAAAGGTAGGATTACTAACATCTATAAGAGCTTCATAAATTGCCTATCCATGAGGCTGTCCAAGAAGGCTGAATGTAGCACAGGCTTTAGTTTGTAGCTATTTGATTATCAAGTGATTAACAAATCATAGATTAAAGTCTGTGTTACTTTTTAGACGGCCTCAAAAACCGCATGATAGATGGTTCATTTTAATAGTATTTGCTAACTGGTTTACACCAAAAAACGGCGGCACTTTTACGCCGGTTGAAAAAATGAAATAAGCCACGCCGGCTCATTGGTTGCCTTTTGCTAACTTACTGCTGCGGTAGCTGTATCCAAAGTAGATGATGATGCCCGCGAAAGTCCACATCAGGAAGCGCGTCCAGTTGGTCAGTCCGAGTTCGGTCATCAGGTAAAGGTTGCAGAGCAAACCCAGCATAGGGATCAGTGAAGGCTGTAGCACGATGCTGTAGATTGCCGCTGCGATACAAACAACAATAAAGCCCCACATGGGGATTTTGTACTTAAAAGTTTCCCAGTCGCCGTAGGTCAAAAATTCAGCTACGCTATCGGGCATGTAGGTCATCAGCAGCGCAACTACTCCGAGTAAGATACTGGGAATAATCCATCGGCTGCTGATATAGGGGATCTTAAAACGTGCATTCTTATTGAGTCCGTGCTGCTCCATGTACAGCACTCCGGCGCAAACGATTGCGAAGGCAAACAGCGTTCCGATGCTCGTCAGGTCTGTAACTTCCGTCAGGTTCATAAAAAGTGCAGGAACGGCAACCACAATCCCTGTTACGATGGTAGAAAACGAGGGGGTGTTGTATTTGGGGTGAATCTGGGCAAACTTGCGCGGCATGAGTCCATCGCGGCTCATTACCATCCAGATACGCGGCTGCCCCATCTGGAATACGAGCAGTACGCCGGCAATAGCAATAATCGCACTTAGAGCTACCAGACCCGACATGAAATTCAGACCGATCAACGCAAAGATGTGTGCCAGCGGATCGCCGACAGCTAATTCTGTATAAGGAACAACCCCTGTGAGAATCAATGCAATCACTACATATAGGATTGTACAAATCATCAAAGACAGGAACATGGAACGCGGCAGATCGCGCTGCGGATCTTTACACTCCTCTGCTGTTGTGGAGATTGCATCAAAGCCGATGTAGGCAAAGAACACCGCCGAAACACCTTTCAATACTCCTTCCACTCCGTTGGGAGCAAATGGCGACCAGTTGTCGGTCTGTACGTAGAACGCACCTACTGCAATAACTGCCAGAATGACCGCCAATTTGAAAACAACCATCAGGTTAGCGGTATTTTTCGTTTCGCGAATCCCGATATAAACCAGATAGGTAATCACAAAAACGATTGCTAAGGCAGGAATATCAGCGATCACGCGGAAGTTGCCGATGCGCGGAGCATTTTCCCATGCTTCGTATGCCTCGCGAGAGACCAAAGGAAAATCGCTGAGTACTTTGCCTGCTGCCAATGCCTCCGTTACCTCAGCATGAACGCGGGCAGCAGTCAGGTAGTCCATCGAAAAATACGGCGGTATATTCAAACCAAAGCCGCTCATCAGCCCCGTGAAATAATCGCTCCATGAAATGGCAACGGCAATATTGCCAATAGCGTATTCCATTAGCAGATTCCAGCCAATAATCCATGCTGCTAGTTCGCCAAATGAAGCATAGGCGTAAGTATAGGCACTACCCGACACAGGAACCGTACTGGCAAACTCGGCATAACACATCGCAGAAAAACCGCAGGCTATGGCAGTAAAAATGAAGAGAAAAACTACTGCCGGTCCACCTGCTGCGCTTGCATTGCCAATGGTACTGAAAATCCCTGCACCTACAATAGCAGCAATACCAAAGGCTGTTAAATCTAAAATACTCAGGTGTCTTTGCAGTGAGCCTCCATGAGTCACTTCATCGCGACTCGCCATTATGTCTTCTATTTTTTTGCGTCGGAATAGTGAATTCAGATTCATTTTCTGTTGTTTAGCAAGGCAAAAAAAGCAAAGTTTAGCCGAAATCCAAGTTTTGGCGAACAAAGTAAAACAGAAAAACTCAACCTTGTACGATTTCGGCGGGATCTGTAATCGCACTTTTCCACGCAGGAATCAGCGTAGCCACCATATAAGGAACGATAGACAGCAACATGATAAACAATAAACTGCTGCCTGTTACATAGGGAGAAAGTCGGAAAGAGGGGTACAGGACAGACCAGCCGGCCATGAGCGGCTTGATCAGGTAAGCGTCCGCAAAAAAGACATGCAACCATGCTAAAATAATTCCCAGTGCAGTAGCGGTAAATGAGATCAGGAAACCTTCGAGCAGTTTCAGGCGCAACACTTCGTCAATTTGCCAGCCGCAAGCCTTGAGGATGCCCAACTCGAGGCGATCTTCGCGGCTGTAGCCCGAAGCGCGCTCCCAAGCTAACACCAGAAATGCCAGTAAAGCAAATAATCCGCCGTACATGACCAAGCCACCGCGCCAGCCAAACAGGGCCTCATAGGTAGCTGTCAACTGCGATTTGCTCACAACGCGCAGATCAGGGAAAAGCAGATCTATTTTTTTGCCAATATTATCTACTTCGGCAGGATTCCGCACGCGTACTGCTGCGTCGGTTAGTTGATGATCGGCATATTGCAATACTTTCCGCGCATCTTGGGGGTGCATCACAATCAAGTCGCGAGAGAGTAGCGCGGTTTCGGGGGGCAACTGCCCTACAATTTCAAACTGAAAAGTAGAAGTTCCGACATCGGTGATTGCTAGGAAATCGCCTGTAGTAAGGCTGCGGAGTTCGGCAAGTCCGCTGCCAATCAGAATTTGACCGGAGTCTAAGCGCGGCAGCGTAGCCTTACCCATCAGCGGAAGCCCGCCGAGTGTTGTATCGGCTGCTACGATGCTTAGGACAGCCCCCGTTGCGCCGTCGAACCAGTAGCCCCAGATGCGCCCATGCACACTTTTGATACCGCGCATATTGCGCAGCGAATCAATAATGCCGGCTTTTAGAGGCACAAGCCGCCCACCCGCCAGTTGTTGTACCCAAAGTTCGGGAAGGTCTGCAAGTATAATTTTAGACTCTTTGCGGACAGCATCGCTAAAAAAAACAGCAGAACTGAAAAGCGCTACTGTGAGGGTGTAAATCAGGATCAGTGAGACAAATTTTCGCCACCTTCTGGCTAATGACAATAGGGCGTAGACGAGCAACAGTTACAAAGTTTTATTTATTGGAAATATTCTTTCATGCGATCGAAGAAGCCTTTTTCGGTTTTTTCCGGACTTGGCTTAAAATTAGGTGAATCGCGCAGTTTTTCCAGCATGATACGCTCTTCCTTGCTCAAATTTTTGGGTGTCCATATATTGATATGGACTAACTGGTCGCCTATGCTATAGCCATTTAGTTCTTTGATGCCTTTGCCTTTGAGACGCAGCACTTTACCACTTTGCGTTCCTGCGGCAATATCTATTTTTGCTTTGCCGTCTATGGTCGGCACTTCTACAGTCGTTCCCAATGCAGCATCTGCAAAACTCAGGTAGAGATCAAAATGTATGTTGTTGCCTTCTCGCTTCAGTATAGCATCTTCCTCTTCTTCGATAACAATCAGCAGGTCGCCGGGTACACCACCGCGCGGAGGGAAGTTGCCCTTGCCACTCATTTGCAACTGCATACCTTCTTCTACACCTGCGGGGATTTTGATTGGGATTACTTCTTCCTCCAGCACTGTACCATCACCACCGCAGTTTCCGCAGCGCTCGCTGATAGTTTTACCCTCGCCACCGCAGGCAGGGCAAGTACTCGTGGACACCATCTGCCCCAGCATGGTATTAACCACCTGCTTGATTTGGCCTGTGCCATTACAGGTTGTACAGATAGTAAATGCTGTACCATTTTTAGCACCTGTGCCATTGCAACTCTTACAAGCTACCTGACGGCGCACTTTGATTTTCTTTTCTACACCTGTAGCAATCTCTTGGAGGGTAAGTTTAAGTTTGATACGCAGGTTAGTTCCTTTGCGAGCCGAGCGCCTGCTACTCGCTGCGCCGCCGAAAATATCGCCAAAGGGACTATTGTTGAAAATATCTCCAAAATAAGAGAAAATGTCTTCCGTGTTCACACTTCCGCTACCAAATCTGCTGCTATCCACTCCTTGATGTCCAAAGCGATCGTAACGCGCCCTTTTGTCAGGATCGCTAAGTACTTCGTAGGCCTCTGCGGCTTCTTTAAATTTTTCTTCTGCTTCCTTATCGCCCGGATTTTTGTCAGGGTGGTACTTGATAGCCGTCCGACGGTAGGCCTTTTTAATCTCGTCTGCTGAAGCGCCTCTATTTACGCCCAGAATATCGTAATAGTCTCTTTTGACTGTCATTGCCTCAAAACTTTAACTTTTCTACACACCTACTACCACTTTGGCAAATCGGATTACTTTTTCACCCAGTAAATAGCCTTTTTCTACTTCTTCTATCACCTTGCCCTTCATGTCGTCGGAAGGGGCTGTGAACTGTGTGATCGCCTCGTGAAGATCGGGATTAAATACTTCACCCTTAGAAGTCATTGCTTTCAAGCCTTTTCCCTCCAGTACCTTCAGGAATTTAGAGTAGATCAGCTCAAAACCTTGTCGAGCTGCTTCATTCTGCTGTGCGTCTGTCTCAAGCGACTTTTGCGCACGCTCAAAGTCATCTAAAATAGGTAGTAATTTCAAAATCAGCTCCTCATTGGCAGTAACGAGGAAATCTATTTTTTCTTTAGCTACGCGCTTGCGATAGTTTTCAAAATCGGCGTAGAGGCGCAGATACTTGTCCTTAGCCTCATTTACTTCGTCTCTGAGTTTCTCAATTGCATCGGGTTCAGGCACGTGTGCTGCAATTCCCTCGTAATGCTCATGCGATTTTTCTTCAGAAGCATGTTCGTTAATATCTTTATCGTGAGTATTGTTTGTAGATTCTTCCATAAGTCTATCAGATTTTAGCAACTATAATTCATCAATTCATTTGCCACAAGCCTTAGGGCTGACAAAATGACATCAAAATAAGGATGCAAAAATAATCTGTTTCATTTTCAGAGAGTTAAAGCATCGGTAGTTTTTTTTCGTTATCCGGCACTTGCATAATTCATCACAGGGTATAGTTTTGTGGCATCAAAGCCGTTTTCGTAGCTTAATTGGATAGAGCATCTGACTACGGATCAGAAGGTTGCAGGTTCGAGTCCTGCCGAAAACACGTAAAGTCGTCCTGAATTATCGGGATGGCTTTTTTTATCGCTCCGACCCTGTCCGGGCAACCTTTTTCATCGTTTCTGCATCTTTACTCACATAAGCATGTAAGTGTTTGAAAGTTCTACATATTGCTGTTGCGTCAGGTAATTGTGTCAGAAAACTTTATACCATTATGAATTGCAGGATGGATAAATTACCCCGAAGAGGTTAAATATTAGTAACATAATCATTGTCCTCTCTTCCATTGCTCGATTAGAGGCTTGACAAATTACCTATACAGTCCCTACGGAGCAGGAAAAAAGGAGGCAGGGTTGATTTCAATGTTACCAATATGCAGAGGCCGGAGAAAAAGGCTGAATGCAGCACAGACTTTAGTATGTAGCTATTTGATTATCAAGTGATTAAAAAGTCACAGACTAAAGTCCGTGTTACTTTTTGGACATCCTCAAAATCTACGTGGTATATGATTCATTTTACTATTATTTCCAGTCCCGTTAGCGGATAGGCTGAAATAAAAAGCACCACATCCCAAAATTAGGAGTGGCGCTTGTACTAAAAAGTTTTTATTGCCTACTTGCTCTTAGCAGCAATCAGGTTGAGGGCAGAACCGGCTTTGAACCAGCCGATTTGCTGCTCGTTGTAGGTGTGCTTTACAGGGAATTCTTCTACCGAACCGTCTGCATGAGTCAGGCGAATAGTGAGATTTTTACCCGGCGCAAACTCGGTCAGCCCGATGATATCAATACTATCATCTTCCTGTACTTTGTCGTAGTCTTCCTTATTAACGAAAGTCAGTGCCAACATCCCCTGCTTTTTCAGGTTAGTTTCGTGGATACGGGCAAAAGATTTGACTAAAATTGCACGAACGCCTAAGTGGCGGGGCTCCATTGCAGCGTGTTCTCGGCTGGAGCCTTCGCCGTAGTTCTCATCGCCTACAACGATTGAGCCGATACCTGCCGCCTTGTAAGCGCGTTGCACGGCTGGCACTTCGCCGTATTGGCCTGTCAATTGGTTTTTAACGCTGTTGGTTGAACCATTGAAAGCATTGGTAGCACCAATCAATAAATTATTGGAAATATTGTCTAAGTGTCCGCGATATTTCAACCACGGACCTGCCATAGAGATGTGGTCGGTTGTACACTTGCCTTTTACTTTAATGAGTAATTTGAGACCTTTCAGGTCGGTGCCTTCCCATGGTTTGAAAGGTTCAAGGATTTGCAAGCGGTCAGAAGTTGGGCTTACGATTACCTGCACTTTGCTGCCGTCTTCGGCCGGGGCCTGATAGCCCGCGTCTTCTACTGCATAGCCTTGCGGAGGCGCAGTCAAACCTTGTGGTTCGTCCAGCATTACCTCCTGTCCATCTTCGTTCACGAGTTTGTCTTTCATGGGGTTAAAAGTCAAGTCACCTGCAATGGCAAACGCGGTAACAATTTCGGGAGAAGCTACAAAAGCATGTGTAGAAGAAAGACCGTCGTTGCGCTTAGCAAAGTTGCGGTTAAATGAAGTAATGATTGAGTTGGGCTTGTTCGGGTCGTTTACGTGGCGCGACCACTGACCGATGCAAGGGCCGCAGGCATTTGCCAGCACTACGCCGCCGATTTGGTCGAAGACACCCAGAATCCCATCGCGTTCAGCTGTGTAGCGTACTTGTTCCGAACCCGGTGTAATGGTAAATTCGGCTTTGGCTTTCAGTTTTTTATCAACGGCTTGTTTGGCTATGGATGCCGCACGGGTCAGGTCTTCGTAGGAAGAGTTGGTGCAAGAACCAATCAGCCCTACTTCCAATTTGGCGGGATAACCTTTTTCGCGTACCGCATTGGCGAACTTAGAAAGCGGCCATGCCAAATCGGGAGTGTAGGGGCCGTTGATGTGCGGCTCTAATTCACTTAAATTAATTTCAATGAGTTGGTCAAAATATTTTTCAGGATTTGCATAAACGTCGTCATCTGAACGCAAATGTTCTTTGTGTTGCTCGGCTAAGTCAGCCACATCTTTACGCCCTGTAGCTATCAAATAATCGTACATATGCCGGTCGTAGCCGAAAATAGAGGTAGTTGCGCCAATTTCAGCGCCCATGTTGCAGATAGTGCCTTTGCCTGTGGCGGAGATGCTATCCGCGCCATCGCCAAAATATTCTACAATAGCGTCAGTGCCGCCCGATACGGTCAAAATGCCGGCTACTTTGAGGATAACGTCTTTGGCCGAAGTCCAACCGCTCATTTTGCCGGTGAGTTTTACCCCAATTAGTTTGGGCATTTTCAGCTCCCAAGCCATGCCAGCCATCACGTCCACTGCATCGGCACCGCCTACACCGATAGCAACCATACCCAATCCGCCCGCGTTAGGCGTGTGGCTATCTGTACCAATCATCATACCGCCGGGGAACGCATAGTTTTCCAATACCACTTGGTGGATAATGCCTGCACCCGGCTTCCAGAAGCCGATGCCGTATTTGTTCGATACGGAACTCAAAAAGTCATATACTTCCTTATTAGTCTGGTTGGCAACTTTGAGGTCTTCTTTTGCACCTGTTTTTGCTAGAATGAGGTGGTCGCAGTGTACCGTAGAAGGCACAGCAACTCGAGGAATGCCCGCAGACATAAACTGTAACAGCGCCATTTGAGCCGTTGCATCCTGCATAGCCACGCGATCTGGGGCAAAATCAACATAGGTTCTACCGCGCTCAAAAGCCGCTAACTGCTGATCTTTGTATAAGTGAGAATACAAGATCTTCTCGCTTAGCGTCATTGGCCTACCAAGCGTCTTTCTTGCCGCTTCTATGCGCTCACCCATGCGTGCATACACGGCTCTGATCATTTCTATATCGAATGCCATTATCTGAAAAAGTTATGGATTTGTTAAACTTGTCGTTTACAAAGATAACATGGTAGCAGCAAACAAGAAATTACAAGTGCGAACATTTATTAGGGAAATCTCCGATGTAAACCTACTAAGAGAGGGCAATAAAAAAACAGTCGCCCCAAATATTGGCACGACTGTTTCAGCGTTGTTTAAATTTACCCCTTATTAATTATCTTAATGCCACTTGGCTTTAATCCAATTAATATCTAGTGCAAAGATAAGTCCTCTTTCTTTGCAGATAAATCCTGAGATTTACTCAATTTGACTAAGTAGAACTACTCATGCAGCTTGTTTTTGATGATGTCCGTGCTTTTTATGAGGCATCCTACGGGCGGCAATTACAAACCGATAGCCGCTCGATTACGCCTCAAAATGCGTCTGACAGCATTTTCATTGCCTTGCAAGGAAAGCACGTTGACGGACATCAGTTTGTTGCCAATGTACATACCAAAGGTGTGCGGTTCTTCATCGTGCGCCATATACCCGAAAACTTAGATGGATATTATTTGGCAGCATCAGATCCGCTCCGCGCTTTACAAGACCTTGCCGCGATACATAGGCAACAATTTAGTTACAACGTCATAGCAATTACCGGCAGCAATGGCAAAACTATCGTCAAAGAATGGCTGGCAGAGTTGCTGGCAGAAAAATTTAACATTGTGAAAAGCCCCAAAAGCTACAACTCGCAGCTGGGCGTGCCGCTATCTGTCTGGCAAATGAGCGGACATCACACGCTGGGCATTTTTGAAGCAGGGGTTGCCATGCGCAACAGCATGAAAGTCTTAGCCGATATAATTCGCCCTATGGTCGGTATTTTTACCAATATTGGTACAGCACACGACGAAGGGTTCAGCAGCCGCCGCGAGAAAATCAGGGAAAAATTACAACTATTCTACAATGCTAAGGTACTGATATTCAGCACTTGGCAGCATGAACTTTGCGATGAGATTGCCGCATGGCACAAGTCCCGCCCCGATTGCCTACTCTTGAGCTGGGGCGAGTCTGAAGAGAGTTTCATCAGGATAAAAAACATAGAAAAAAAAGACAAAAAAACAACCTTAGATATTTGCTTCAATCCTCATCAGCCAACACGCCTACAGCTGCCATTTGCTGATTGGGCATCGCTGGAGAATGCGCTACACTGCGTCGTTGCTATGTGGTATCTTACAAGGGATGTAAACTACATTAACAATTCATTGTCAAAAATATTAAACTCGCATATGCAACCTGCCATGCGGTTGGCGCGCAAAAAAGGCATCAACCGCTGTACGCTGATTGACGATAGTTACAATAATGATTTGGCGGGTTTACGGGTTGCGCTGGAGTTTTTGGCGCTTCATGCTTTGCCCAATCGCCCCCGCACGCTGATATTATCCGATATGCTGCAAAGCGGTCTTTCACCAACAGCTATATGTGACCAAGTATCGGCACTTGCCAGTCGCTTTGCTATTGACCGCTTGCTGCTGGTCGGGCAGGAATGGGCTAATTTGCAAAGTTCATCAGCCCTCTCGATACAGCGTTTTCCCGATACCGCATCGTTGCTTGCGGCGATTGACAATGGCGAAATTTCTTTCATAGAAGAAAATATTTTAATTAAAGGCGCTCGTATCTTTCAATTTGAACAGATTGTTGCACGATTGGAAGAAAAAATACACGGAACGCGTTTGGAAATTAATCTGGATGCCGTCGGACATAATTTGGGTTACTACAAAAGCCTGCTGCGTCCGGGCGTAAAAATAATGGCGATGGTCAAAGCGTTTGCCTATGGCAGCGGCAGCCACGAAATTGCGCAGTATCTCCAGCAAAAAGGTTGTGATTATCTGGCAGTTGCCTATGCGGATGAAGGTGTTGCATTGCGGCAACAGGGCATTACGTTGCCCATCATGGTGATGAACCCATCACTTGATAGTTTTGCAATGTTGCACCGCTACCAATTAGAGCCTGAAATTTACAGTTTTCGCATTTTGCAGGAGTGGTTGCGGTTTGTAGCTTCGGGCAGCCTCTCATGGCCACCGATCCACTTGAAGATTGATACAGGTATGCACCGTTTAGGCTTTCTTCCCGATGAAATTAACGAACTATGTGCAATTATTGGTCAAAATAGAGAAAAAATAAATATTAGTGGTGTTTTTACCCATCTGGCGGGCGCTGATGAAGAACGTTTAGAGACATTTTCGCGGCGACAATTATCCTTATTTGAACAGGCTGCCACACAAATAGAAAGCGCTTGGGGAAGGTCTGTCATCAAATATGCCCTCAACTCGGCTGGCATTGTGCGCTTCCCCGAAGCGCAATACGACATGGTGCGGCTGGGTATTGGTCTGTATGGCATAGAAGCTAATGGCGCACAACAATCTCACTTACAATCAGTTGCAACGCTGAAAACCACTATTTCGCAAATTAAAAGCCTCATAGCGGGCGACACGGTCGGCTATGGGAGGCATGGGGTAATTACCCAACCTTCGCGTATCGCAACGCTGGCAATTGGCTATGCGGATGGCTACCGGCGTTCGCTGGGCAACGGCAAGGGATATTTCCGAATTCACGGCAAACGAGCTCCAACGGTAGGGCGCATCTGCATGGATATGTGCATGGCCGATGTTACCCACATCCCCGAAGCGCAAGAAGGCGACGAGGCGTTTGTTTTCTACGATACAGCAACGCTGCAAAGCTTTGCTAATCAG
Organism: Rhodoflexus sp.; assembly: GCF_053489755.1. Taxonomy (NCBI): domain Bacteria; kingdom Pseudomonadati; phylum Bacteroidota; class Cytophagia; order Cytophagales; family Thermoflexibacteraceae; genus Rhodoflexus; species Rhodoflexus sp. The sequence continues at coordinate 38,217 of NZ_JBRCHD010000028.1, read as the reverse complement.
TTAGATACTATTCCTTACGAGGTATTGACCGGCATCGGCGAGCGGGTCAAGCGGATTTATTTTTCGGCATAAGCCGCTCTGCTCTTTTTGCCGATAATCGCTTATTTTTGCAAGTCTTATGAAAGATTACGAACTCTACGAGTTTCCTTCCGGTTTGCGTTTGGTTCATAAGCGCGTATTGCACACAAAAATTGCCCATTGCGGCATCATTCTGGATGTCGGCAGCCGCGACGAGCGCTCTCACGAACAGGGCATCGCTCATTTTTGGGAGCATATGGCCTTCAAAGGCACGGAAAAACGCAAAACTTACCATATCCTAAGCCGTTTGGAGGATGTTGGTGGCGAACTGAACGCCTATACGACCAAAGAAAAGGTGTGTTTTCATGCTTCGGTGATGGAATCTCACTTTGAAAAAGCGCTGGAACTGCTGTCGGATATTGCCTTTCATTCTATCTTTCCCGAAAGGGAGATTGAAAAGGAAAAGACCGTTATTCTCGAAGAAATGGCAATGTATGAAGATGACCCCGCCGACGCGATTTACGATGCTTTTGACCAAATTTTGTTCCCCAATCATCCGCTGGGCTGGAACATCATAGGCACGACGGCAAGCATAGGCAGCTTCACGCGGCAGCATTTCTTGGATTTTGTACGCAGACATATGCAAAGCAATCGCATCGTTGTATCGGTTGTAGGCAATATTGCCTTTGAAAAAGCCAAACAGTTGGCCGAAAAATACTTAGGCGATTTGCCAAAAACTACCGCCGCGCTGAACCGCCGAAAACCGCAGGATTATGTCCCGCAGCGGGTTGTACAATACCGCCCGATTCATCAGGCGCATTGCCTCATTGGCGGACATAGCTACAATTTGTACGACGAAAGGCGGATTCCATTTTTTATGCTCAACAATTTGCTCGGCGGGCCGGGTATGAACTCGCGCCTCAATATGAGCCTGCGCGAAAAACACGGCTTGGTTTACAGTGTAGATTCGGGCTATAACATCTATTTGGATGCCGGAACGTTCAGCATTTATTTTGCCACTGACCCCAACGCGCTCAATAAGTGTAAAAGCCTTGTAATGAAAGAGTTGCAGAAACTGCGCGAACAACCGCTCGGCGCTTTGCAATTACAGCGCTGTAAGCAACAATTCATGGGGCAATTGGCTATGGCAGAAGAGAGCAACCTCGGCATGATGCTAATGATGGGCAAAAGCATTCTTGACTTAGGACGCGTAGAGAGCCTAAACGAAATTTTTGAACGCATTGAACGCATCACCGCCGCCGATTTGCAGGAAATTGCCTGTGAGGTGTTTGCAGAAGACCGCCTTAGCGAACTTGTTTTGATGCCTGAGAAATAATTGGTATGATAATTTATTATTTTAACGATATTAGGTTGTATTTTACCAATGCAACCTATTTGCAGCGGTTGAATCTTTTTTACCGCAAAGAACGCCAAGTTTTACGCGGAAAACACTGAGATTAAATTCATTTTAGTATTATTTAGCGGCACAACAATCAATACCCCAATTTTAAACCTAACCATTTGCTATGCTACTCTTGCAGACAGATATTTTAGCCACCGAAGGCTACGACATGAATGATGAAATTACGCTCATCGGGCTTTTGATGAAAGGCGGTCTGATTATGATTCCGCTGGCGCTGCTTGGCGCTGCCGCTCTTTTTATTTTTATTGAACGCTATTTGAATATTACACGGGCTTCACAAAACCCTGAGGAATTATTTGAAAAGGTTAAAAAAGCGGTGCTGGAAGGCAATATTCAAAAAGCGCGCGCTATTTGCGCCAAAGAAGACAATCCTATTTCGCGCATGTTGGATAGAGGCATCGGTAAGCTTGGTTTTGATATGAAAAGCATAGAAGCCACGATAGAAAACGCTGCCAAACTGGAAATCTACCGGTTAGAGAAAAATTTGGGCATTTTGGCAACTATTTCCGGCGCTGCCCCCATGATTGGCTTTTTCGGAACGGTAACAGGTATGATTTCTGCCTTTATTGCTATTGCGCAGCAGGAAGGCTCGGTCAGCCCTAAACTGCTTTCTGCCGGTATCTACGAGGCAATGATTACCACTGCCGTAGGCCTGTTTGTCGGCATCATTGCCTACGTAGGCTACAACTATCTGGTAACCCAAATCCAGAAAGTAATCTATAACATGGAACTGACTACGATTGAGTTTGTAGAACTGCTCGAACGCCCACAAGCTTAATCTGCCCATTTACTTTTAACGATCATTCAAAATGGCACTTGGTTCAAAAAATAAAGTCAGTGCAGATTTTAACATGTCCTCTATGACGGACATGGTTTTTCTGCTGCTCATCTTCTTCCTGCTCACCTCTAACTTTGTTACCCCCTCGGGGCTTCCCATCAACGTACCGACAAGCAAGGCAGGCGGCAAGGTAATTCCTAAAATCAGCGTCAGCATCACCAAAGACAGGCGCTATTTTATCAATGAAATTGGCGTTCCCTACGAGCGGCTGGAGGCAGAGTTGCGTGCGCAATTGCGCAACCGCGAGGATGGTTTGGTCGTTTTGCAGATAGATAAGGACGTACCTGTCCAGTATCTGGTAGATGTGGCGGGCATAGCCACAAAGCTCCGCGCGAAAGTTTCAATCGCCACCAAACCCGATTAACCATGAACAGCACCCAACGCGAGGAACAAGACCGTCGGTTGGCAGGCATATTCACTATTGTGATTTATGCTGCGCTACTAGCTATCTTTATTTTTACGGTCGTATGGTCGCCGCCCGATCCTCCTATTCCCGTCTATGGCATAGAAGTAAATTTTGGGACGGCTGATGCGGGCAGTGGCAGGATACAGAGCCAGTCCAAAGCCAATAACAATAACAATCTGGATGATGCGCGCCCCAACACAACGCCCGTAACCGAAACGCGTCCTACAACGCAGCCTGCTCAGCCAACTCCTGAAAGAGTTGTGGAGCAGCCCGTAGCTCGTCCGGTAGTCACGGAAGATCCTAACAGCCCAGATATTCGCAACGATCAGAAAATATCGCCGCCTGTGGTCAATCGGCCAACGGAGCAACTGCAGCGTACCGAACAGCCAAGTAATACCGAAAGTGGCAGAGGCGCCGGCGATAAGAGCACTGCCAACAACAACGGCAACGTAGCAGGAGCAACCGGCGATCAGGGCAAACCCGATGGCAGCCTGAACACCGATGCGCTCATGGGCAGCGGTGGCAGCGGCGGCACTGCCTTAGATCTTGCAGGATGGACGTGGGATACGCGCCCTGTGGTCAACGACAAATCTTCGGAAACAGGCAGGCTGGAATTTGAAATCCGTGTAGATAGAAACGGAGACGTGGTAGGTGTGCGGCTGTTATTTCGCTCTGTAAGTCCCTCGGTAGCAAGGCTTTACGAGGAAGCGCTGCGCGAAGTCTCATTTCGCCCGACTGCGGCGGGCGCTCGCCCTTCTATTACTGTGGGCAGAGTTATATTCAATATCACATCGCGATAGCCAAACAAAAACCCCAAAGTACTTTATGTGTACTTCGGGGTTTTGACATGTAAAGGAAACCCTAAAATATATTTTAATTGCAACAAGGCATTCTAAATCATATTCTACGGCTTGCCTAACCGTGGACTGCAATCGTTAATGAATTAGTTGGCTAATCTAACGTTGACTGCATTCAAACCTTTTTTGCCGCGTTCCGTGTCATAGGTAACTTCGTCATTTTCACGTATTTCGTCAATGAGACCTGTAACGTGAACAAAGATTTCTTCACCAGTTCTATCAGCTTTGATAAAGCCGAAGCCTTTGGTGGAATTGAAGAACTTAACTGTTCCTTTTTGCATACTAATGAATGGTGTTATTGAGAAATATTAACATTGCAAATCTACATATTCCGATTGGAATAATAAATTTTTTAGTCCGATAATTTGCCGTTATTCGCAAAATATTTTTTTGGCTCGCCTTCGCAATAAAGAAGCAATGGATTTTATTGCGCGGGCTGCGTCAATTGACGAAAGACCTCTTCCAGACTCGTATCGCTGGTCAACTCGCTAACGGAAGCATCTGCCACTATCTTGCCTAAGTTGATAATAACTACGCGTTGGCAAATGGCTTGCACCTCTTGCATAATGTGTGTGGAGAGTAGTACCGTCTTGTCAGTTGCAGTAGAAAGGATCAGTTGGCGGATTTCTATAATCTGGTTAGGGTCTAAACCTGTAGTCGGCTCGTCTAGAATCAGTACAGGAGGATTGTGGATCAGTGCCTGTGCCAAACCTACCCGCTGCCGATAGCCTTTGGAAAGTGCACCGACTTTTTTGTGCTGTTCGCGTTCCAGCCCGCAGCGATTGACCATTTCGGCAACCCTTTGTTGCAAGCGCGCCCCTTTGAGTCCATGTAGTTTACCGGCAAACTCGAGATGCTCGCGCACGTACATGTCTAAGTAGAGTGGGTTGTGCTCGGGCAGATAGCCTACACGCTTCTTTACTTCGGCGGTTTGCTGCGCCACATCGAAGCCGCAAACCGTTACGCTACCCGCTGTGGCAGGCAGGTAGCCAGTAGCAATTTTCATAGTTGTGGACTTACCTGCACCGTTGGGGCCCAAAAAGCCAACAATCTCTCCTTGACCTACGTGAAAAGAGACCTGATTAACTGCCAATTGGCTGCCGTACTGCTTTGTAAGCCCAGAAATAATTACTGACATCTGTATGAGTTTCCACAAACTTAAAAAAATGACATTATTTTACAGCTAAGTATCATAACTTTGCTTTTGAGGCGTTTAAAATGAGATTGCAGTATTGACTTGGGTAGTTTGCGCAAAACTCTCAATTAATAAATAACTCTCCACTTATGTCCCAGTTTGAGGCACAATCAGCAGATTCAAAAAAAATAAACATCTTAGTAGTTGAAGATGACATGATTAATGCTTTTGTGTTTCAAAAGTACCTTTCAGATAGATATAATGTTTACCTTGCCGATAACAGCAATATACTATCACATATTTTGCAAAAAATATCTATAGACATCATCCTGATGGACATCAATTTAGATAATTCAGATGAAAACGGGGTTGAACTTTTGCAACATATTCGCCGCAGTTATCCTCATCAACGCTTTAAGTCAATTGCCCTTACTGCCTTTACAGAAGAAGAGTACGAAAAAATTTGCAGGGAAGCCAATTTCAATGCTTTTTGTCGTAAACCTCTGAGCAAAGAAAAGCTGCTCAGTGTAGTAGCAAATACCCTGAAGCAGCCTTTCTGATTTATTTCAACTGTCTCTATTTAAGGATTTGGGAGGCGTGTTCTTTAGTTTTTACTTTTTCGATCGTGTCGGTAATAACTCCCTGTTCATCAATCACATAAGTAACTCGTGCTGTTCCCATGTAGGTTTTGCCATACATGCTTTTTTCTACCCATGTTTCATAGAGTTGGTGAATTGTTTTGTCTGTGTCAGCAATCAGCGGGAAGGGCAGGTTGTACTTTTCTTTAAATTTAGTGTGTGATTTTTCGGAGTCTGTACTAACACCGATTACCTCATAACCTGCTGCCAGCAAGCGATCGTAGTTGTCGCGCAGATTGCAAGCCTCCGCCGTACAGCCGGGAGTATCGTCTTTCGGATAAAAGTAAAGCACTACTTTTTTGCCTCTGAAGTCAGATAGGCGAATGGTTTCACCTGCATGATTTTTACCTTCAAAGTCAGGGGCTTGAGTACCGGGTGCTAATGCCATAATATATTATATTGTGTTTACAGATTGAGAAAACTTTTAGCGGAATAACTGCCGTAGGTGTATCCTTGTTTGGCGGGCTTTTTATATTTTTGCAAGCCTTTCAACAGGGCCGCGTAGTACAATGGATAGTACGTGAGTCTCCGGAACTCAAGATCCAGGTTCGATTCCTGGCGCAGCCACAAAGTTTTTTCTTTTAGTGTTCAATATCCCTCAGAACGCTCCAAATCAGGGTTTTTGCTTTATGAAAGCAGACTTTTTCTCAAAAAACGCGTTTTTTGCATTATTTGAAAGCTATCTATTTGCGTCTTGCTGCCTGTTGTCAAAACCACTGACAAAGCGTACACTATTTGCCACAGTCACAGATCCTAAGACGCTTTTAGGATCACATCATCTGTTTTGGCAATAATTTTGCCCTATATTGCACGATGCTCGCTTAGTATGCTACATGGCAGCCTACCCCTTATCACATCAAAACATTCTACTGGTACAGTAGCACACTTGTGATACAGTTTTGTACGACCGGTGTGTACAAGTCTATAATTTTCTATCAATCAAATAACATGAGAAAGCAGTTGAATAATTTTACAAAAACAACAGTTGGTCTATTGCTGGTATTGCTCATAAGACAGCAGGCAGTTCTGGCACAGGAACTATTAGATGTAACGATTATGGGGGAAACATGGGCTTCTGTCAAGGCCAATCAGGAAGGCAGGCTAATTTTGCTATACTACAAGAGCCGCCCCTTCAATTATATGGACGACTATGCTCGGCAGACAGGTATTGACTATGAAATGGTTAATCTATTCATTAGTTTTCTCAAAAGGAAGTACAATGTAAATATTGAGCCTATCTGGATAGAGTTATCCAACTACGAAGAGTTAGCTGCTTATTTCCCTAATGTTAAAAACGGGACTATTGGTATGCCTGCCATGTCAGCCACGCCCGATATGGGGCAGATTGCCTTGCTCTCACTGCCCTATATGCATAACAATTTAGTAGTCGTAACGCATCCGAGCATCCGGCAGGCAGCTTCTGAGGCAGCGCTCAAGGCTGCTTTGAAAGAAGCAACAGCTTACTATGTAGAAAATACCGTTGCTTATGATGAGTTGCAAAAGCTGAACAGCGCTGCCAAAACAGTGGCAGTCAAAAACAGTGAGGCGCTTGCCGATGCGATTGCTGCTACAGAAAACAGCTATGCAATTATGCCGCTGTACGATTATTTTGTAGCTGTAAAGCGCGGCTTGGAGGTAAATCGCCAGAAGTTTCTGGAAGTGCCACAGGCGGACGTTTCGTGGTGGCTGCCCCGCCAAAGCGACTGGGCAGAGCCACTGACAGAATTTTTTACGCATGAAAACTTCAAAGCCAATGCTTCCCTGCTCGTAAAACGCCACTGCACCATAGATGCCGAAGAACTCACCTTGCAGCAAAGCAATCGGGCGCAGCAAGAACAGACAGGTGAAGAACAGCCGACAGGCGTATTTGAGTTCAAAACCACAAATTCGCACCTCTGGTTTGCGCTGATTGTCCTTGCTATCGTCGTAGTGCTGGTTGTGGCCAATCGCAGCATCGCCGCCAGCCGCAAAAAAGCCGCCGAAGAACTGGCAATGCGCAAAAAAGCAATGAAGTAACAATTTGCTACCTTAGCCGCAAAATAATTGCTGCTAAGGATGAAAAAATACGCTTATGCAGGCTTGTGGCTGCTGTTAATTGCCACAGCCTGCAACCCTCGCCTGACCACGCGGAGCATGGAACGGCAAGCTGCCAAAAACAAAAGCTATGAGCGGAGTTTCCACGGGCTTGCCGTCTATGACCTTGCTGCGGAAAAGTATCTGATTGCCTACAATGCGCAGAAGTACTTTACTCCCGCTTCCAATGTCAAACTTTTTACCTTCTATGCAGGGCTGGAACTACTGGGCGACAAAGTTCCGGCATTGCGCTATCAGCAGCGCGGCGACTCGCTTATTATCTGGGGGACGGGCGACCCTACGCAACTGCACCCCGACCTGAAAAGCCGCGCCGTCGTTGATTTTCTCAAAGAGACAAAGGGCAATATTTTCTACTCGGCAGCCAATTTTTCCGACGAGCGCTTCGGCTCAGGCTGGGCTTGGAATGACTATCTGTACAGCTACCAGCCCGAAAAATCGCCGCTGCCGCTGTATGGCAACTTCGTGCAATTCAGCAAGAAAGACAAGCAGGTGCGAATTGTGCCCACTTTTTTTGCGGCAAATGCTACCGCTGAAAAAGACTTGCTCAGCCCCGTGATGCGCGGGCTTTCGGACAATCATTTCCGCTACAACCCCACAACGCTCAAAGAGGAAGAAACGCCTTTCTACACTTCCCCCGAACTGACGGCGCGATTGCTGGCGGACACGCTGAAAAGACCCGTGCAGTTGGTCAATATCGCACTGCCCGATAGCGGACAGTGGCAAACGCTTCCCGGGCTTCCAATTGATGAACTTTACCGCCTGATGTTACAGGAAAGCGATAATTTTTTGGCAGAGCATACGCTATTGCTTTGCGCAGGCGAACTGCGGGCGGGCAGTTTTACCCTCCGCAGCGACAAAGTCATCAGCCACATGATGAAAACACATTTGGCAGACCTGAGCGAACAACCGCGCTGGGTGGATGGTTCGGGGCTTTCCCGTTACAACCTGTTCACACCGCGCAACTGCGTGGAACTGCTGCGCAAGATTTACACGAAAGTGGCAACAGACTCCGTTGGTGAGCGGCGGCTGTTTAGTCTGCTGCCGCAGGCGGGCAAAAGCGGCACGCTGCGCAATGTAAAAGTTTATCCTCCTTCGGTGTATGCCAAAACGGGTACATTGAGCAATAACCACAACTTGAGCGGCTTTCTCATTACGCGCAGCGGCAGGAGGCTGATTTTTTCTTACATGAACAATCATTTCATGGTGCCGACAGCTACCATCCGCGAGGAAATGGGGAAAATCCTATGGCAACTCTACGAGCAGTATTAAAAAATTTAGTTGTTACAGCACGTAACATTGTCCGAAAACGGACAAAAATTGGACAAAATCGGACATATTATCTATGATTGATGTTGCAACAATTATTTTATAGTGTTGATAGTCACGTGTTTACGAGTTTTGGCACTTGGTTTGGCAACACGTAGATAAAATAAATAAGTTTCATCTTGATAGCTTTGAATTTATAGGTTGATATGTTTTAATTGTTGTAGCGAAAGGCTGTTCTGTCTCAGAACAGCTTTTTTATTTCCTGTTGTTTAACGGCTGCGTCGCACAAAGGTTGTTGCGACAATAAATTGAAGGGATAATCAGAAATACACTGCGGTCTTTGCGATTGTCAATCGCGGTCAGACCGGAATATAAAAAAGCCACTCTGAATCTACTGTCAGAATGGCTCGTGCGCTTATCAGATCAAAACTACAGGCTTAGAAAAGTAGTTTTAGAGCTACACCCTCCACTGCCGGATGTACAAGAGCATTTTTGTTTTTTACATCTTTCAATAATCTCTTGTGTGCACTCTTGGCATCCCCATGCGCTTGTACATTTCATTTCGCATTCACCAACAGCGTAAACAGTAGCATTTTTAGGATTTAAATCCATGGATGCATTGTGCTCTACAAGAGGAACTACAAGTTGTGTAAGTTCATCGTTCACATGATACTTTGCTACAATAGCCTTGAATGTACCTTGACTATCTTGAAGCTCTGTAAAAGCAGCTTCTACAATAGCTATTTCGGAACGTTCTTTTGCTAATGCTTTGACTAAACCATCCAGCTCCGATTGTTGATTTACATGAAACGCCCTCTTGTCTTCGGATAAATAAACAACATTTTCTACAATATTTAGCTGCTGATCAGTTGTTTGACAGCTATTCAAGCTAATAACTGTTGCAGACAATAGTATTATTGTTGCAACATAAATAATGAAGGAATTTTTCATAAGAATGACAATTTAAGGTTAGTAATAATTGCATACTAAGATATAAAAAGCACCAATATGAGTCAATAGTCCTTCAATAAATTCATCATAATTATTCTTTGATATAACTCCCTGTAATCATACAAAAAATACTGACTGCCGTGCCGTAAATTAAAGGAGGAGTTGCCGTATCCAGCAGGATGCACAGCAGCCATACAGCGAGTCCGCTTATCATGGAGGTAATAGCGCCAAAAGAATTTGCCCGTTTCCAGTACAATCCGGCGGTTAATGGAGCAAAAAGCGACACCAATGTAAATGCAGATGCCATTGCTGCCAGTTCGTAGATGCTGGAATGCAGGTTTGCCATGATGGCGGAAAGCACAGCAACCACTACCACAGAAGCCCGCATCAGGTTTAGTACCTGGCGGTTGGTCAGGGTAGAGCCTTTGAAAAGTGGTTTGAGGATATTTTCACCCAAAACGGCGGCAGGTGCAAGGATTGCCCCGCTCGTAGTGCTCAGAATCGCGGACAGCAGCGCTCCCATGAACATGATTTGCAGCCAGATGTCCGTATGTCGCATAACCATTGTTGGCAGGGCGAGTTGCGTATCGCCTTTCATGATGTCAGGATAGAGAATAGAACCGCAAAGCCCAATCATCAGCGGCATTACGCCAATGGAAAGGTACATCACTCCGCTCAGCAGCGAGGCATTGACGGCGGCGCGTTCCGATTTGGAGGATATGATGCGCTGAAAAAGGTCTTGCGAAGGAATAGAACCCAGCCCCAGCGTAATCAGCGCGGCGATGTAGTGCGTAATACCATGCCACGAAAATTCAGGGGTGTAATCAAAAAATCCTTCCGGCGTGTGTTGCTCAATAGCTTCCCAGCCGCCAACATCGCCCCAGAGACGGTGCAGCAGAAAAAGCAGCCCGATGATGATGATAAAGGTTTGCAGAAAATCAGTAACGGAAATCGCCCACATGCCACCGATGTAAGTATAGAACAGCACTACGCCCATAGAAAGCCAGATGCCCCAAACCATCGGCAGCCCCGTAATGGTTTGGAGCAGCAGCGCAAGTGCGACGAGTTGCGCCGCAATCCATCCAAAGTAGGAGGGAACCATGAAAATAGCGGAAATCAGTTCGGCTTTTCTGCCAAAGCGGATTTTGAAAAAGTCATTGATAGTGAGGATGTTAAGCCTGTACAGCGGTCGTGCATAGAACAGCCCGACGAGGACAAAGCAAAGCGCCGCACCGATGGGGTCTTCAATTACGCCCAGCACTCCCAGCTCAATAAACTTGGAAGACGCGCCCATGAGCGTTTCCGAACCGAACCAAGTGGCAAACAGCGCCGTTGCCGTAACAATCATGGGCAACTGTTTGCCCGCTATCAGAAAATCTTCGGCAGTAGTAACCCTTCGGGAAGCCCAATAACCAATTAGCATGGTGATAAGCAGGTATATCAGAATGAAGCCGAGCAGCATATCACAAAAAATTCGGGGAAAGATGTATGATTTGAAGCACACAAATATTGACCAATACAGAAACAAATTACAAAAATGGAAAACGAAATCTACATACTCCCCGAAAAACACCGTCCAAAAATGTAGCGCTCAGTTACTTGCTTGGCGGAGTGGTGCTGACTGCGATCGGCTGATTGGCATTGGCACCGGTGCGGTGCAGTATTTTTCAAAGCCCGTACAAACCATTTTGCTCAGCTGATCGGCAACACAAACCCTGACAAGTTTTTGAAGCCTGTCAGGGTTGTAATTAATACCTGCCGGTGGTCATAGACCTCGACAGCGAATTTGCCGAAATAATTAGCGCAGCGCAAACTCAAAGCTCACCGGCCAGCGGCGGTAGGTATTGGGGCGTTCTGCGTTCACCTGACTCCAGCGACGACCTCTGCCGACGTACTCATAACGCGCCACACGGGCAAGCGGAAACTCTGTTGGGTTATCGGCAACTGTACGCGCCTGTGCTTCAGGGACTCCCCAACTGCGCACCACATTGAATACAGTAGTGTTGCGGTCAGCTTGCCCCAGTTCTGCCAGCATTAGCGCCACCTCCTGCCAACTGATGATGGGATATAACACGACAGGCGTAATTGCACCCGGACCGGGAGGCACAGGGAAAAAGTAGTTGATGCGCGTTTCTATAGCTACCGAAGGATCAAACCAGTTGACAGGCGCTCCCCTGCGGTTTACATCACCCGGGATGCGGTTTTGTACAAAGCTATCGCTGAAGTCATTCACGCGGAATGAAATATAGTTAACTGCAGGCGGATACAGACCGGGGCCTGTCAGCGCATTAATTACCCGATAGCCTGCCTGCGTAGCAGCATCTGCGGCAGTATAACCGTTTTGCAAGAATGCTGCTGCCTGATTGCGCGTACCCGTATCGAAATGCAACATACCAATCAGTGAGTCGCATAGTTTTTCACCGGAGCGATTATTGTTGAGTAGCAATCCTGTTGTAATGGGAACACCACCTACCACAGGATCGGGTATAGCTAAAGCGCTATATGCCTGAAACTGTTGCTTAGCAGCCTGTAATGCGGCAATAGCACGTGCTTTTGCTTCGTCAGGCGAAAGCAGCCTGCCCGTACCGGGTTCAGGAGTCTGTTCGTAAAACTTAGCAAAATCCAGAAACATCAACCCCTCGATCACTTTAGCATTGGCTGTCAGCAGGGCTTTTGCTTTGCTGTCCTGCTGCGGGTTGCTACTGAAAGTGTTGCGCGGAATGGCTTCCAAAGCCTCAATCACCAGCGCATGAGCGGTGTACGCGCGACGCGAGTTGGTAGAATTTTGTGAATTATCTAAGGCTACTATACCTTCTTCCTCTATCCTATTGGCAAAAATAAACTGCCCGGCAGAGCCTGTCGCGCGAAGTTCTTCGCGTCCGATGAGCGAAGCCGACCAGCCGATTTGTTGGTGTGCCTCAAAGCCGTTTTTCAACGCACTAGCTACTAAGGCAATTGTTCCCGATGGATTGGTCGCATTGGTAGGGGTAATTGCAACAGGATTGTCTATTACTTTAAGTCTGTCGCAACCTGTCAGGGCAACGAACAGCCCCAGCACAGGAATCATCAGTTTATGTACGTTTTTCATAATTGTTCAATTTAGCAGAGTTAAAATCCAACGTTGAGAGAGAAAGTATAACTGCGCGGAATACCGGCTTCCCAGAAATCAACACCGCGCACCCATGCGTTCTGCTGTCCTGCGCCTGAAGTTTCGGACTCGATGTCAAAGCCACCTTTGTACTTACTGAATGTCAGCAGGTTAGCACCTGTAAGCGAGAGGCTGAGTTTCTTTACAAAGCTACCCGGAATCTTGCTTAATTGATCTTTAGGCACAGTATAGCCTACTGTTAAGAAGCGCAATTTGGTAAAACTTGCGTCCTGCACCCAGCGGCTGAAATCGTTGAATATGCCGCCTTGCGCTGCAGGAGCGTTCAACTCTGCTGCCGAGCGATTCCAAAATTCATCGTGCATACGTGTGCCGGGCGCAGCCAGATCGCGCGCTGTGCCATTGAATCGCTTCAGACCGCTCTTGCCGCCAAACAATACGCGGGCAAATAAGCCTTTATAGTCAACTTGAGTATTAAAGTTGAAATCGAAACGGGCAAAAGGTGAACCAAGGAAAATATCCTGACCTGTAAAAGCCGGAGTCCATAAGCCGCCCAATGGATAACCTTCCTTGATGCGGGCAATGCTCAGCAAACCGCCCAGTACTTGCGGCGTTTGTCCGGGCTGTGCGGCAATATTCAGGCTGGTAACTTTATTGTCTAAAGTTGTTCCTGTAAAGCCTAAGTTCCAAGTCAAATCTTTCGTGCGGATCACATCGCCATTGATGGCAATTTCAAAACCGCGATTGTACATTTCGCCCACATTGATCAAATTTTCGGTAAAGCCGCGATTAGTGGCAGGGTTCACGCCCGAGTTGAGCAGCAAGTCGCGGAACTGTTTGTTATAGTAGGTCAGCTCAAAGTTCAGGCGACCTTTCAGCAGCGAACCATCAATGCCAATTTCCGATTCGATCTGCGTCTCAGGTTTGAGGTTAGGATTACCCGGGGTCAGGTAGTTGATCGTAGAAGCGCCGTTGTAGCCCCCTGGATCTAAGCCAAAGGTAGGGTTGATGAAGAACGGCGGCGGCTGTGTACCCGAAGAGCCAATCGCAGCGCGGGCGCGGATGTTATCTTTGATGCTGTAGCTTACCGATGCACGCGGATAGAAGAAAAATTCTTCGCGGAAAGCAGTACCCCGATCAAAACGTCCACCTAAATTGACGAAAACCTTATCCTTGTACCCAATTGTCTCGTTGAAATAAATACCCAGCGTATTTACGGGAGTGCGCAGCTCGAAGTTAGATCCTGCATTAAACACCTGATAACCACCGAGAAAACGCTCATTTATAGTCGGTACGCGGTTCTGGAAACGCGCATACAGATAGGTGCGCAGATTTTCGTCGTACTGCAAGCCAACTGCAGATTTAACATACAAGTCCTTGTTGATTTCCCAGGCATGATTCAGACCAAGGGTAAAAGTTGTCTGGCGCAGCACTTCTTTATCCACATCGAGGCGACCTGTAGGAAACAGCGACACCAGCCCGAACGGATAAATCATTTTACCATCAATATTGCTGTTATCTACCCCCAAATTGGCATCTACTACCAGATTTTGCGTGATGTTGTATTTGGCGTTTACACTGCCAATAATGCGCTGAATGTCGTTTTCGCGGCGTAGCGTTGTATAAGCATCTGGCGAGGCGATGCCCAAATCTACCCGCGCAGCCTGCGCAGGGTTACGCACCTGCTCTAAGGTCATAAACGGCATGGCGTTCGAGTTGCGCCCCCATGCGTTTACTATAAAAAAGCCCGGCGCACCTCCCGGCAACTGTACGCGCTTGTCTGCTGAATAATCGGCATTTACACGTACTTCAAATTTATTGGTCGGGCGCGAGGTAACGCTCACACGGAAGCCGTTTGCACCGAATTCCGTTCCTTTCATATGCCCGATGTTGTTTTGCGTACTGGCAGATGCGTAATAGCTGAGTTTGTTATCGCCCCCTGCTACGCGGAAGGTATGCCGCGTAAACGAACCGCGACGGAAAGCCGCTGTCATCCAGTTGATGCCAAGTCCGCTTTGCTGCGCGAATAGATCTATTTCGGCGGGGGTATAGCGGCGCGCAATCGCAGCACCTGTTTGTGCCTCATTCACTAAGGCAGCCCAAGTGCGCACCTCCTCAGGCGACCAGTTCATTTTATAGTTTAGCACTCCACGGTGCACCTCTGTCGTACCTGCGTCTAAACTGTACTCAAAAGTAGGCTGTCCTCCTCCGCCGCTTTTGGTCTTGATTACGATAACGCCCGAAGAAGCACGCGAACCGTAAAGCGAAGCCGCTGCTGCGCCTTTCAGTACTTCTATACTTTCAATGTCCTCGGGGTTGATAGCCCCCAATGCGCGTGTACCATTGTTCATACCAAAAGAGGCTGAGCCTGTACCATTAACGGCATTAGCACCTGTGGTTACATTTCGATTGGAGTTGTCCAGAAAAATCCCATCTACGATCACCAACGGCTCGGAAGCGCCAATGATTGAATTGCCCCCGCGTATCCTGAAACGGAAACCGCCTCCGGGTGTACCATCGGTTGAGTAGGTTTCTACCCCTGCCAAACGACCAATCAGTGCATCTTCTACTGTTGGAATAGGTAATTCCTCAAGTGTTCTGCTACTAATATTGGCGCGGGAAGTACCCAATTCTTTTTGCTTGGTTTGCACAGCAAGTCCCGTTACCACAATGTCTTCCAAATACAAATCCGTGCTCTCCAGCGTAAAATCAAATGTTTTACTCTCATTGGCTGCCAGTTGGATAGCTACCTCGCGCTCTTTGAAGCCGATGTTTCGAATCACCAAAGTTACAGTTCTTCCAACAGGAATACCTGTCAGGCGGTACTGACCTGCAAAATCGGTAGCCGTGCCGATGGTCGTACCTTTGATCTGCACAGTGGCGCCGATGAGCGGCTCATCACCCGCTGCATTGGTAATTTTACCACTGATTGTGCCTGATTGTGCCCAGAGCCATTGCGGTAGAGCCATCAATAGCCCCATAATCAATAGGTGGTGTCTAAGTTCTTTCATGTTCATGCGATTTGGATGGTTGAGACAAACAAACTTTTGCCTAAATTAGTTAATCTCATTAACAATTCAAACTCTTGCAGGCAGGTACAGAAATTTCCATAAATTTGCTTGAGTGTACACTTTATCAACTTGACTAACTGTCTATGAAAACGAACATCAAACTACTTACAATTGCATCGCTGTTAATTGCTTGTCAGGCAATTGCACAGAAAAACAAAAATCCGCTACAGCAAGACCTCGACACTATGATGGTCTGGTTTACAGGTGAATTCGATAATTTCCAACAGGTCTGGAAAGAGAAGCGCGATTCGGTAAAGCCCGATCTGATGCACGAGCATATTCACTCTATTTTTGCTCCTGTACAAGTGCCTGCTTTCGGTAAGCATGTATTCTATGTAAAGCAATACATGGACGGCAATCCGAAAAAAATATACCGCCAACGGCTGTACAGTTTCGGTATAGATGCTGCCGAGAGAGCTATTCGATTAGATATTTACAGTTTTCCCGTAGATAGCCTCTACTACGACGCACATTTACAGCCTGATAAATTGCGCGACCTCAAGCCCGAACAACTCATTACTACGCCCGGCTGTGGTGTGTTTTGGAAGCGCAACGGTGATCACTTCATCGGCTATATGAAGCCTCGTGCCTGCAATGTAGTCTCTAAACGCACAGGCAAACGCATCTATATTACCGACAGCCTCAAACTTACACGCGACGAAATATGGATCCGCGATGAGGCAGAAGACGAAGACGGCAACTACGTATTCGGTCATAAAGGGAAGATTCCTCACATGCTCAAACGCTCGACTTATTACACCGCATGGATGGTCGTGCAAAATCCACTCAAGCAAAACGAGTATTTCACAATGCGCAACCTACGCCTGCACAATCAAGGCGATAAGGTGCAATTCGTTACTGAAAAAGGCGAACCTACCAAATACTGGTTAGAGCTATCCGAAGTCGTGTACGGAAAAGATATGCAAGTACTCAAGTTGGCTATTTACGAAGAGGGTAAACCTGAAGCCATTGCCTACACATGGGGCAATACCGACGCGAAACGCTTAGGTATCAATATGCGCAACCTGCAGGCAGGCATTACGATTGAATCAGGCCCGAGCAACCGCAAATAAGTTACTCCCGCCCCTCTGCAAAAGCCTGCAAATAGGAGTAGCGCTGTGTCAAACGATTGCCCTTGGTAATGGTAGCCCGCGCGATAATGCCTTGCTCATCGTTGAACAAATGCGCCAAAATGCGCTCAATGAAAATGCCGCCGAATTCTTCCGAAGCATCGCGGGGCAGTTCGCTGGGAAGATTGTCAATCGCCATTACCGAAACATTGTCAGGGTGGCTGTAAGGCGGTTCTAATTGTTCGGTAAAGCGGTTGTAGTCATACACAGGGTCGCCGATTTTGCTGGGGCGCTTCGTGGACGGAATCGAGCCGTCAATGTCGCAAGTAATATCAGCAATGACGCGAATCCGAAAGTCATCGCGTTTCATTTCTTCGGCACTAAACAATCGCGGCGCTTTGGGATTCCAATAAGCGGCTGCAATTAATAGGTCTGTATTGCGATAAAACGGCTCAAAATGCGACTCAAAATGTTCTGGAAAACTGTAAAATTCTTCTGCAATGAACTTGCGCCCTTTTTTGTGTACATGATAGGCAGAAGAGTTTAGCTGTGTGTAAACAGGCATAGAAAATTGCTTTTGGTTCAGGTATTCCATTACGTCCACGCGCTCAATTTTCATTTCATCGAGCATTTCCATCGCGCCTTTGGCTACGCGTCCGCTACCCGTAACGGCAATTTTGATAGGGGGCAACGCCAGTTTATGCAGACCAAAAATCAGTTCGTGGCGGTCGAAACACTGATGCGCCGGTTTGAGATGAAACAGGTTGTATTTTTCGCCATAAGCCAGAATGCCGTTGTAAGCGCCTACTAACCCCGCATAATGCCCGAAAGCAATCAGGCGATTGCCTTTTTCATCGGTCAGGGTCTCGTAGTCCACCATAGTAATATTTTTTTGCAACAAAGCCTGCAAAAGCGGACGGTTATAAGCCTGTTTTTTAATCGTATGCGAAAAGAAAAAGTAAACTTTATTGGCTATCAGTTGCGGAATGGGTACTTCTTTAATGCCCAGCAGCACATCGCAATGGCTCAAATCTTCACTAAGCGGCAGTCCTTCGGCGGCATATTCCTTATCTGCATAGCAGCGGATAGGGCTGGGCTGTACGTATATTTCAATGTGAGGATATAAGCGGCGAATCAGCGTACATTGACGTGGAGTTAGCGGCACGCGGCGGTCGGGTGGAGTCTTGCCTTCTCTGATAATTCCGATTTTCATGGAGTTAAAATAGGTGAATAAAAAATGACATGTTGTCGTAAGCGGCTATCTGGTCATCGGGCGGCCAAACCGCGCACAAAGTAATGCCACATTACAATACCGACCGTTACGGCAATATTAAATGAATGTTTAGCGCCAAATTGCGGGATTTCCAGCGCAAAATCTGCCGCTGCGACTGCTGCTTCGCTTACGCCGGTAGCTTCATTGCCAAAAATAAAGGCATAACTAACTTCCTCTTGCGGAAAAAATTCGTGCAACATAATTTTTTCGTTGGTTTGTTCCACAATCGCGAGTTGAAAATTTTGACCTTTGAGCCGTTGTAAGCAGGCAGCGGTATCGGCAAAATATTCCCAAGCCACGCTTTGCTGTGCGCCAAGCGCCGTTTTGTGAATATCCCGATTGGGCGGCGTGGCGGTAATGCCACACAGATAGAGTTTATACACCCCGAAGGCATCCGCCGTGCGAAAAACCGAACCCACATTGAGCGCACTGCGGACGTTGTCGAGTACAATGGCCACATTTCGGTTAGCAAATTGCTTGTAATCCTTCGCATCTATTCGCCCTAATTCTTCTATGCTTAATTTGCGCATTTTTTTGACTGTCTTAAACGCTGATATTGGCGGATTGCACGGATGTAGGCGGATTTTTTGTCTATATGTATCCGTGTCATCTGCGTTCTAATCGTGTAAACGCTGCAAAGTTAGGGCAATAATACCGACATTTGCACCATGTCCCGCACCCTTTCCGTAACCTGTGCCATCATCGTCCACGAGGGGCGTGTGCTGGCTGCCCAACGCGCTGTGAATCGTTCGCAGGGCGGCTTGTGGGAATTTCCCGGCGGCAAAATGCATGCAGGCGAAACAGCGGAGGAGTGCATCCGCCGCGAAATTGCCGAAGAACTAGGCGCGGCAGTGCGCATCATTGCCCGCCTGCCCGATTGCGTGCATCACTATCCCGACAAATCCATCCGCCTGATTCCTTTTGTCTGCGAACCTGAAAAAAATGCTGATTTTCAGTTGATTGAACATAACAAAATCCGCTGGTGCGCCGACGAAGAGCTGCACCTGTTAGACTGGTGCGCTGCCGATGTGCCTGTGTTGCGGCAGTATCTTGCATGGAAATTTGCCGATGAAAAACCGGATTAACTTTTATCTTTGCCCGTTCAAATATCCCAATGATGACTGCCAACGAAATACGCCAGCAATTTTTAGACTTTTTTATCAAAAAATGCGGACATGCTTACGTCCACTCTGCGCCGATGGTATTAAAAAACGACCCGACGCTGATGTTTTCCAATTCGGGCATGGTACAGTTTAAAGACTACTTTTTGGGCAACCGAGCGCCGGAACACAAGCGCGTAGCCAATTCACAAAAGTGTCTGCGCGTATCGGGCAAGCACAACGACTTGGAAGATGTAGGGCTGGATACCTACCACCATACCATGTTTGAAATGCTCGGCAACTGGTCTTTTGGCGATTATTTCAAAAAAGAAGCCATTCAGTGGGCTTGGGAGTTGCTCACCGAAGTTTATCGTTTGCCCAAAGACAGGCTGTATGTGACCGTTTTTGGCGGCGATAAAAAAGAAGGACTGAGCCGCGATGATGAAGCCCGCGAACTCTGGAAGCAGCATATAGACGAAAACCGCATCCTTTACGGCAACAAAAAAGACAATTTCTGGGAAATGGGCGACCAAGGGCCATGTGGGCCTTGCTCGGAAATTCATATAGACTTGCGCCCTGATGTCGCGCGCGCGCAGGTATCGGGCTATGATTTGGTCAATAAAGACCATCCGCAGGTAATTGAGATTTGGAACTTAGTGTTTATGCAGTTCAATCGCAAGGCGGATGGCAGCCTCGAACCCCTTCCCGACAAGCACGTGGATACGGGCATGGGCTTTGAACGTTTGGTAAGAGCCATTCAAAATAAAGTTTCTAACTACGACACCGACATTTTCCAGCCGATTATCCGCCAATTAGAGCAGGAATCGGGTAAAAATTATCATCAGGCTGAACAGGAAAACAGCAAAGTGGCTGTCGCTATGCGTGTGGTGGCAGACCACCTGCGCGCCGTTGTTTTTGCCATTGCCGACGGGCAGTTGCCTTCCAACAACAGGGCAGGCTACGTTATCCGCCGCATTCTGCGCCGCGCTGTGCGCTATGGCTACACATTCTTAGGTTTCCGACAGCCTTTTATGTGCCATTTAGTGCCGCTGTTGGCTGAACAGTTTGCAGCTATCTTTCCCGAAGTAAAAGCCCAGCTCGATTTTATCGCAAACGTGGTGCGCGAAGAAGAAGCGGCTTTTTTGCGTACATTGGAAAACGGTTTGCGTATGTTAGATGATATTATCGCCCAGTCTGCCGATAAAAAAATTATTGATGGAAAAATAGCGTTTGAACTATACGATACTTACGGCTTTCCACTGGACTTGACGGCGCTCATCGCCCGCGAAAACGGCTTATTGATAGACGAAGCCGGTTTTGACAAAGCGATGCAAGAGCAGAAGGAACGCTCGCGCAGCGCAGCCGCTTCCGAAAAAGGAGATTGGATTATCCTCGAGCCTTCCGATGAACCTACCCAATTTGTTGGTTATGAGGCAGATGAGGCAGAAGCCCGCCTGCTCCGCTACCGCCAAATCACAGACAAAAAAGGAACGCAATACCAGCTTGTGTTAGATCGCACGCCCTTCTATGCCGAAAGCGGCGGACAGGTAGGCGATACGGGCATTTTGGTCATTCACGGAGATACCCCTCGCAAAATCCACATTGCAGACACCAAAAAGGAAATTGACCAAATTGTTCATTTTACTTACGATAAATTGCCTGAAATTTTGACAGGTGTTAATGGAGCGCCTGTTGTAACGGCGTTGATAGACAGCAACCGCCGCCGTTTGATTGAAAGCAATCACACAGCTACGCACCTAATGCACGCCGCTTTGCGCGAAGTGCTTGGCACGCACGTGGCGCAAAAAGGCTCATTAGTCAATGATGAAGCGCTTCGCTTTGACTTCTCTCATTTTGCCAAAATGACGGAGGCAGAAATAGCGCAGGTAGAAAAAATTGTCAATGCTAAAATCCGCGCAAACATTGCGTTAGACGAGCAGCGCAACGTGCCGATAGAACAAGCCAAAGCAATGGGAGCTATGGCGTTATTTGGCGAAAAATACGGCGATTTTGTCCGTGTGATTACCTTTGATAAAAATTTTAGCGTAGAACTTTGCGGCGGTACACACGTTGCACAAACAGGAACCATCGGATATTTTAAAATTGTATCGGAAGGATCTTCTGCCGCAGGTGTGCGCCGAATTGAAGCAGTTACAGCCGTTAAGGCGGAGGAAATGATTAATCAGGAAATGGCCTTGCTGGATGCAGTGCGTAGCTTGCTGAAGAATCCGAAAGATTTGCTCAAATCCCTAGAAGGCTTACTGGAAGAAAAACAGACCTTACAAAAGGAAATTGAGCGCCTGCAAAACGAAGCGCTTCAAGTTGTCAAGCAAGAGTTACGCAAGCAAATCACTAATAAAAACGGCGTTCAGTTTTTAGCTGCACAAGTAGATGTGCCTAAAGCCGATGCGTTGAAAACGCTGGCTTTCCAGTTGAAACAAGAAACCGAGTCGCTGTTTGCTGTATTAACTGCGGCAATTGACGGCAAAGCACATGTTGCCGTGATGATTGCGGACAACTTGGTAAAAGAACGCAACTGGAACGCTTCGCAAATCGCAAAAGACTTTGCCAAATTAGTGGAAGGCGGCGGCGGCGGTCAGCCGTTCTTTGCAACTGCGGCAGGGAAAAATACAGCCAAGCTCAAAGCAGTACTGATGGCTGCTGAGCAGGTATTGGTATAACTTTAGCGCAAGAAAGCCCTGATACATAGGGCAATCAATAGTCCGTTTTTGCGTAAGCCATTGGCTTGCCAAAGCGGACTGTTGAAGTATTGTTTCAAGGCAGCAAGTCCTTCGGCATGGCGTAAATGCCAGTAATCATACCAGATTTCGGCGAGTACTTCTGTCATAGCTTCCGGGGAATAGCGCCTTTTTTGCTGATTTTTTTGTAGCAGCAGTCCAAGCCAGTTCTTGGCGGCTCGTGCAAAATCATTATTTTTTTCAAATTGGCGATGGCGCAACTGTTGGTGGAGGTGCAACTGTGCTTCGGTAGGTTCGACACCGATCGCCTTTAAGTGCGCAGTAACGATGCGGGCTGTCTGCAATGAGCTTCGATCTGCTGCGCGATTTGTCCAACTGTTGCGGTGTTCGCGTCTTGCGCCCAACTTTTGAGGCAGTATATGAACGCCCGTTATCTGCGCGACATCTGTCCATAGCGCATAATCTTCGCAGGGTTCAAAATCAGGCTGAAAACCTTTCAGCTGTAGCCAAATACCGCGCCGCATCATAACAGCAGATAGTGCGAAAGCATTTCCAAACAGCAAAAAAACAGGTAAATGTGTATCTTTCTCCTTGCGCCATTGCCATTGTACAGGATGCAACATACCGTTTTCATCTATAATGTCTAACCAATGCGCTGCAAGTCCTACCTGCGGATGCTGTTGCAGGTATTGCACTTGTTGTTGCAAGCGCTGCGGATAGGCCAGATCGTCTGCGTCCAGAAAGGCAATTAGTTCACCTGTGGCATGGTCAATGGCATGGTTGCGGCTGCGTGCAGCGCCTCTCGTTTGAGGATTTGAGAACAGGTGAATGCGTTGGTCGCGCATAGTCCATTGTGTAACGATGGCAGCTGTCCGATCGCAACTGCCATCGTCGACCACTATGAGTTCCCAATCTACAAACACCTGATCTACAACGCTTTGGATAGCTTTGTCAATGTATTTTTCCGCCTGTAGCGCGGGCATAATCACGCTGACGAGTGGCATCTGTATCAGTTTGATTGCCGGGAAGCGGTGCGTTCAATCAGATAAACAAGAGCAAAACCGAAGATACAAAGCAGCACACAGGCAAGTAGCATCGGATCTTTCCCCGTCAGTTCGAGATATTGTGTCGGTAATACGTTTGCCTCTACAATCGGCTTCATCTTACCGTGGCGGTCTGTGTAGTATTCCAACACCTGCTTCCATGGCCAGACCTTGTTTAGCGAACCAATCATAAAGCCCATCAACATAGCTACAGCCAGATCGTGGTGGCGCCTCAGTAACCAGTGCAGTACATGTGAAAAACTCAACAGTCCCGTAATACAACCCAATGCAAAGGTGATGATGACTTTAAAATTCAATTCGGTCAGCGAGCGGATGATGTATTCGTATTTACTGAGCAGCAAAAGAATGAAACTGCCCGAAATGCCGGGTAAGATCATTGCGCAGATGGCAAGAGATCCGCTTAGGAAAATAAACCATAAGTCGGTTGGTGTTTCTACGGGTACGGCAACTGTTACCCAGTAAGCAAGCACAGCGCCAACCAGCAGAAAGGCAATAGCTGCAACATTCCACTTTTTGACTGACTTGGAAACCAGTAGAGCCGAAGCGATGATCAGCCCGAAGAAGAAAGCCCAAAGCATTTCAGGATAGTTTGCAAGCAGGTAGAGGATGAGCTTGGACAGCCCAATAACAGCCACGCCGATACCTGCAAAAAGGACGAGCAGAAAAGTCCCGTCTATATGTTGCCAGAGTTCTTTGATGCGAAAACCCAATAAGAGTTTCAGGGCTGCGCCGTTGGCAGAACGAATGGCATTGAGAAGCCGCTCGTAAATACCTGTAATAAAGGCTATTGTACCTCCCGAAACACCCGGAACTACGTCGGCAGATCCCATGGCAATACCTTTCAGGAAGAGGAAGATATACTCTTTCACGTGAAGTTTGTTCAGCAAGAATATAGCCATTAGGCGGCTTTCACATCTTTTATTTCATTTTTGCACTCTTCGCCTGCTTTTTTGCCGCAAACCAAGCAATCTACGCCATTTTCGCGCAGAACTGGGCTTTGCGTTGCGCAGGTGCCTTTGAATTCACCGTTTTTCAGGAATAACAAACGCACACTCATCAATGCAAAGAACATGGCCATGATGCCAACTGCCAAAAGAATCGTTGTCATGTGTATAGGAGATTAACTGTTACAAAATTAATGATTTTTCCGCGCTTCTCATAGGTTTTCCAACATGCGTTTCAGTACGGCCTGACAAGCCCAGACGCGATTGGCTGCCTGCGGAATGATAAGCGATTGGGGGCTGTCAATTACCGCATCGTCCACCACTACGTTTCGGCGCACCGGCAGGCAGTGCATAAAATATGCGTTGTTGGTCAGCGCCATTTTATCTGCCGAAACCGTCCACGAGCGATCGCGAAGTAGTATCTGTCCGTATTCGCTATAGCTCGACCAGTTTTTAGCATAAATAAAGTCTGCATTTTTGAAGGCTGCTTTCTGGTCGTAGGTGATGATAGCTCCCTGTGTGAAAGCAGGATCGAGTTCGTAGCCCTCAGGATGTGCAATCGTGAGATCCATATCGGCAGCCAGCATCCACTCGGCAAACGAGTTGGGTACGGCCTGCGGCAAGGCGCGTGGGTGCGGCGCCCAAGTAAGTACTACTTTGGGGCGCGGCTTTTTCTTGTACTCTTCTATCGTTACCAGATCGGCAAGGGATTGCAGCGGATGGCGCGTAGCCGACTCAAGGCTAACTACAGGCACGCCCGAATAGCGGATAAAATCAGTGAGGTTTTGTTCGGCATAGTCATCGTCTTTATTGACCAAAGTAGCAAAAGATCGCAGCCCGAGAATATCGCAGTATTGCCCCATGACAGCGACAGCATCTTTGATATGTTCTGCCGCATCGCCGTTCATTACTACGCCCTCGCCTGTTGCCATTTTCCAAGCGTCCTTATCAGCATTCATCACCATTGCCTGCATCCCCAGATTTAAAGCGGCCCGTTGCGTGCTTAGGCGCGTTCGCAGGCTGGGATTCATAAACACCAAACCGATTACTTTATTCTTGCCCAAGTGCTGGTGGGCAAAAGGATTTTTTTTGAGCGCAAGCGCTTCTTGCACAAGGTCATTCAAAAAATGACGCACATCGGCTACACCGGTAAATTGTTTCATGGCAATGGTAGGACAAAAAAAGAATTGGATCGGTATGATTGAAAAAACCCTAAGGATGGCAATACATCCTCAGGGCCTTAAAAAACATTTGCGGCGTTGTGGTCGCTTAATCATCTAAGCTCCCCAAACCTACGTCTAAAACCTCGACTTTTTCTTCGATAGCGCGGCGGCGACTTCCTTTTTTAGCAGTTGCAGATTTTTCGGGAGCGACTGCCTCTTCTACCCCTGCCAGTATCCTGCCGCAATGTTCGCAAATAATCAGTTTTTTCTGTTCTTTGATCTCGGCTTGGCGCTGCGGAGGCACAATATTGAAACAACCTCCACAAGCATCGCGCTTGACAGTAACGACAGCTAACCCGTTGTTTGAGTTTTCGCGAATTTTCATGTAAGATTTGTACAAGCGAGGATCGAGACTCTTGGCGCGTTTCTCGCGTTCTTTGAACAGCCTTGCTTCGTCTTCTTTGCTTTCGGCAATAATTAACTCAAGTTCTTTGCGCTTGTTCTCCAAATCTTTTTGGCGCTCTGCAAGCATTACCTCTGTTTCTTCTATCTGCTTTTTCTTACCTTGTATTTTGAGTTCGGTTTCTTTTATTTTCTTCTGAAAGATTTGAATTTCAAGCTCTTGCAACTCTATTTCTTTGCTGATAGCGGCAAACTCGCGGTCGTTACGGACATTTTCTTGTTGCGCTTGGTACTTTTCGATCAACTTTTCCGCATCTTTGATGCTCTGCTTGTTGCTGCTGATCGTTTCGTTGAAAGACCTTAACTCCTCATTAAACTTTGCAATACGGGTCTGATAGCCGGCGATTTCATCTTCCAAATCCTGTACTTCTTCGGGTAAATCCCCTCTGATTTTGTCAATTTCGTCTAATTTGGAATCTATCTGCTGTAGTTTGAGCAGGGCTTCTAATTTCTTTGCTATCGGGTTTTCCATGAGAGGACGGGCAAGTGTATCTTTGTTTGATGATTGCCGCAAAGTAAGGCATTATTTCAGCAATAATCAAGCAATTGAAATGCGAAAGCCATGTGGAAGGCTAAATATAATTGATTTTTTATGAGCAAAACTAATCAATCTCTGCCAACGGCGATCATAGGTGCGGGCATATCGGGGCTGGCATTGGCACAGGCACTACAGAAAAAAGGTATTCCTGTAGCTGTTTTTGAGGCAGATCTGTCGCCGGGCGGCAATATCAAAACTGTACATGCAGGCGCTTACAGATTCGATACGGGGCCCAACTCGCTGCTGGTAGATGGGCAGGTACACCAATTTTTGTCTGACACAGGCATTAGTGATCTGATGATAGCGCCTTCTGTAGCATCTAAAAACCGCTACATTTTGTGGAAAGGCCGCCCTGCTTTGCTGCCCACATCGCCGCCGGCACTTTTGAAAGGCGATTTTTTTTCATGGCGCACCAAATGGCGCATACTTACCGAGTTTTTCAGAAGAAGCAAGGGGGCAGCAGATGAAACGCTGGCAGCATTTGTCCGCCGTCGTTTCTCCGATGAAGTAGTCGAAAAAGTATTAAAGCCCTTTGTAGCAGGCATTTATGCGGGCGATCCTGAGCAATTACTGGTGCGTGAGGCATTTCCACAACTTGCCACTTACGAGCGCGAGTTCGGTTCTGTATTGCGCGGCTTGCTCAAAGCGGGCGGAGGCGGACGCAAGCAATCTTACACCTTTCAGGGGGGGATGCAGGGACTTGCCCATGCACTTGCCAAAGGTTTGGATATTACCTATAGAGCAAAACTGATTGCTATTCAAAAAGATACTGACAACGGTTTTCAACTCTCATTTGAGAGTGGGGGAGAGTTTGCTGCTGCGCGGCTGGTACTGGCTTTGCCTGCTTTTCAGGCTGCCCGATTGCTCTCAAATCTTTATCCTTCTGCCGCAAATGCGTTTGAAGCAGTGTACTACCCGCCTATGTGTGTGGTGCATACAGTATTTGCCAAAAGCGCCGTCAACAACCTTCCCGATGGCTTTGGCTTATTGCATCCAAAAGCAGAAGGTACATTTACGGCAGGCAGCATCTGGAGCAGCAGTATCTTCCCCGATTGCTGCCCCGAAGATCAGGTACTATTTACCAACTTCGTTGGCGGCGCTATGTTTGCTGAAAAAACCGAACTTCCCGATGAAGAAATTATTGATAATGTGTCAAAAGAGTTGCAGCGTATTTATCACATACAGGACGAGCCACTTGCCACACACTTTACCCGCTGGAAAGCTGCCATTCCGCAATACGATCTGCACATAGGCGCTGCTAAACAGGCGGCAACAGAACTACGACAAGACGGCATCTATTGCCACTCCAACTGGGTACACGGCATATCGCTGGCGGACTGCATTCGGGCAAGCATATCGCTGGCAGACCAGTTTTAGTATGTGCTGCGCGGTTGTTTGTCCTCGCCTCTTGTGGCGGCAACCGTGCGGCTGAGCGATTCATGTGTTGCATGAAGCTCTTCCATATTTTGGCGTAGTTCTTCTTCCTGCGCTCGCATAATTTCGGTTTGCTGTTTGAGCTGCTCGAGTAGGATGCGATTCTGCTCTGCATTTTTCTGTGCGGCTATTGCGGCGGCTAAAGACTCGGCTATTCGCTCCAAAAACAGGATCGTTTCCTTGTCGTATTCGCTTAGTGTAGCCAGTTCGATCACGCCTTCTACCAATTCGTTGGTTTTGAGCGGCAGCAAGAGCAGTTCGGAAGGCTTCAGAACTCCCAGCCCCGCAGAGATAGCCGTATAATTTGCCGGAATTTTGGCAATATGCAGCAGTTGTTTTTCGAGATAGACCTGCCCTACCAACCCCTCGCCGGGTGCAACATGACGCTGTATGGCCTTGATGCGCTCATAGGCATAACAGGCACTCATTTGGAGCACCACAGTGTCGTTCTGTACTTGTTCAATGAATAGCGCTCCTTGCAGGCTGCCCGTATAACGCACGATGAAAGAAAGCGCCTGAACAGATAGTTCATTGAGGTTGTATTGATATTTGCGCAACAGATCGTTAAACTGAGAAATGCCCTCTGCCGCCCATTTGCGACGTGCCTCTTCATGACTGACGCGCGCCAACTTATCTCTGAGTTGCAACAACTCGCCAACAACGTTAGTGGTGTTCAATGCTGCGTTTTCAGGTGTAAGTCCGTCCCATGTGATGTCGTATTTTCCTTCGGCAATACATCGAATAAAAAACTCAGCCTGTTTCATGTTTTGGGTAACGTTATTGATAATGTCTGATGGGGTAAGCCCTTTTTTCTCTTTTCCATCATTAAAAAGTTCTGTGCGGTTGGTATAGTCGAGTTGTTGCAAGAGTTGCTCGCGGTTAAGGGCATCCCGCTGTAGTTTGCGCGCTAGCCAGATCAGCAAGGGAATACCAATAATTAACAACAGCAGTTGGAAACTTCGGTTGAGTGCAAAGGCTAACTGTAAATCTGCTTCTGCTTGCTGCACGCGCTGTGTTTCAAAGTCCCTAACTGCTATCCATGTAGAGTAGTAGAAGTGCCAAAGCGCCTTTCCGCGATCTTCCCGCAGCAAATCATAGAAGCGCTCCATATTGTTCTCTCGCACCTGCCGCTCCATTTCCAGAATGTAGCTTTCGTAGTCCTTGATGGCTTGCATAGCAGAACGCATTTTATCCTCGAAAGGATAATTACGCAGGCGCATAACTGAATCTATGATGTCTGTGCTGGTTTTGTAGCGTCTTCCATTTTCGCGGTAGGCATCCAGATAGACAGTGTCGCGCGTGATTGCAAACCCACGAATACCAACATCCAGTGCGCGGATAATATCTATGTACTGGATGTTGTAGTGGACATACATGGTATCATAAAAAGCGCGATTTTCCGCCAATGTATCAATTTTGAGCTTAGTATTGTAGGAAGTAATGATACCTATACTGATTAGTGCGGCTACGATGTAAACAGAGACATAAATAAAGTTTTTTTGCAGCCAATGTAAAAGACGCGACATATGGGTTCAAGTATTATTTTCACTTTCACGTTTTCCAAATTACGACAAAGTGCCTTTTTTACAAAAATCTTGCGCCTATTTCCGCCCAGTTGTTCACGCGCTCATAGCCTTGTAAGTGGATATTGTGTGGGGCAGTAAATACGATAGGTGTTCCGGTAAAGTGAATCAGGTTTTTCTCGTGATCGTCTATCAGGTAGTCGGCTTGGATCATGTACTTATGTCCGCAGAGGACGATATATCGCCAGTCTATGAATGGAAAATGTTCAGCGAGCCATTCTACTTTCTCGCGCAGCGATTGGGGAAACTCGATAGCTGCCGAGACGATGAAAACCTCGTACTTTTCGACTAATTCGCGCATCACCTCGCGGCTGTCGGGTAGGGGCTGCATATGGCGAAAGAAGCCCTCTTCCCAAAGCCAATGCCTGACCTGTTGGTAAGGTATGCCGGCTTTTTGGAGCAGATCGTTGCGAAGTTCGTGTTTTGCTATAACAACGCCATGCCTTTCGGCTACTAACTGGATGAATCTGCCGGTAGCATCTGCCATTACATCATCCATGTCAATGGCAATTCGCTGCTTATTTGTTTTCATTGTTTGTCGGTTCAAGTAAATAGTCAAATTAAAGTTTCCTTTATCGTTCGATGCCCCTATGATGCCACACCTGCGGTGTTTAGCTAATAAAATTACACAATAGCCTACAAAGGTAGCAGTCCTATGGGCTTTGCGTAACAAAAAGCCGTTGGGCTTGCTGTCTTTGCAGTAAAATCGTGTATTTTTTATTGACAAAATGCCGTAGCTGTAACAGCTACAATTTCCTGTATATGAACGCGGAAGGCTGTAAAATTCAGCAAGCCTTCATAGGTCAAAGTTTCCTACAATTTCCTGTATATGAACGCGGAAGGCTGAATTTTGTACAACTACTTAAAGTGCTAAGAAGATGGCTACGTTGTGTGCCAGAAAAAACAAGGTCTGTGCGATCAGCACAACGGTTGCCATACGGTTCTTCGTTTGCATACGCGGGTTAAGCGCCAGAAATACTGCGCCGATGGTAGATCCCGTAATCAGCCAAGCGATGTAGTTTTGCAAAGGAACAGGCGCACCGAACCAGTGCCAAAGTCCAAAGCGAATAGCAAAGGGTTCGATCAGCACATCCAGCAGCGTCATGCCCGTACCGATAATAAGGGTTTTTTGCCACAGTGCCCAAGTTTTATGTGCCATCAGCGCAGCTATGGCATAGATAAGCAAAAGCCAATTGACACCTATCATCAGCGGTGTGTCCCAGATTTTGATGCCCAGCACCTCACCGTAGGCGTATTGCCCAAAAATAAACCCGGTTTGTACACCTGCAAGTTCTACCAGAAAGCCCCCCAGCCATACCAAAAAACAACTGATAAAAAATAAACTCGTGCGATCTTGGTGGAAATACAACATAACACCAAGCGACACCAACAGTGTAAGGGGAGTTAAGGATACAAATAATGCAGAGGTTGGCTCCCAAAGCATAAAGCCAAAGCCGAAGAGGTGCATCGAAACAATCAATAGCGCAAGCCACTCAAAGGATTTCCATTGTTTGACAGACAAAAGGTTATTTGGTTGCATAGCAGTTAGGCATGGTTCGGTAAAATAACCGTAAAAGTAGTGCCTTGTCCGTATTCTGTTTGCATGTCAATTGTTCCACCCATGCGCGTAACTGTTTGCTTAACAATGTAAAGCCCTAAGCCTGAGCCTTGTGCATTGGCAGTTGCACGGAAAAACATATCAAACACTTTGTCTGCAAGCTCTTGCTTGATACCAATACCGTTATCTTGGATAATAAAAACAGCTTTTTCAGGTGTTACTTGTACGCTAATTTCTAATCGGTTGTCGTTTTTATAGACGTTTGCGTATTTGATCGCATTGGAGATGAGGTTGCGCAGAATGATGACCAAGCGCACCGGATCGGATTTGAAAATCTGTGCCTCATCGGGCAGGTGATAGGTGATCCGCATCCGCTGAAAATTATCCATGTATTTCAGGTCTTCTAAAGCCTCCTCGAGGATCGCCTCAATCTTAATCGGTTCGAGATAGTCCTCTTTGCGGTTGGCACGCGAGTAGTCCAGCATAGAAAGCACAAAACGATCGAGCCTTTTAATACTTTTAACCATATTTTCAAGACACTCTTTGAGCATTTCGGGACTGTGCAAGTACATGTACATAACGTCTATCAGCCCCAGCAGCGAGGTAAGCGGCGAGCGGATGTCGTGCGATACTTTATGCACAAACTGGTCTAATTCATAATTGCGCTCGGAAAGCTCCTTAATGGCATTGTCTAAGCTGTATTGATGTAGTTTAAGCACCTCATTGGCTTGGATAAGTGCTTCTTCTTTTTGCAGTAAATCTTGATTTTGCTGTTCAATTCTCAAACTGTATTGCTGAAGCGCATTCTTGGTAATGCGCTCCTGTGCCTCTATTTCTTTGAGGCGCGTAATATCAACGTCTAAACGGTAAATACTCGATACATTGATTACCGAATTGTCTGCAAGCACGGGAATCATGCTGCTAATCACCCAAATCTTTTTGCCATTTTTTGTTTTCACAAGCATTTCGGTAGGTTGTGAAGGCTGTTGGGTGCGAAGTACTTTGTTCAGTTGCTCAACAGTTGCATGGCTATTGACAAAAAACTCGGATAGATGCCGCCCCGCTACCTCCTGACCGCTGTAGCCGTAAATCTCTTTGCTGTGTGTATTCCAGTAGGTAATGATCCCTTGAGGGTCGTAGGCTTGGATGGCAACGAGCGGCGTGTTGTTGAGTAGGCTATCTAATACATTAAGCGTATGTACGATCTGCTTCTCTGCAAGTTCGCGGTAGCTGTCTATCTGCTGCTTGATGCGTAGATTGCGGATGCTGTTGGCAAAGGTTGTAGCAAAAAATACAAGCACTGCATCCAGTTTTTTTTGTGAAAGCAAAAAAGGCCCGGAAGAGTACAGGCTCAGCAAACCCTCTACTCCCTGATCGGATCTTATCGGCACAATGATCATCAGGCTGAAACCACTCTGGCGAACAATATCCTGCAATGGCTTCAATTCCTCAGGCACATGAGCGTCTGTGCGGAGGAGGTAGCGTGTACGCGGCCCTAAAATATTAATCAGGCTGTCCAGCATAGCCGAACTGAGAGATAATAATTGCGGTAAAGGCGATACATCTTTATTTCTGATAAAGCTAAGTTGCGTGTGCTGAGCCCAGTCGCTATTGGCTTTGGGATAGATAACCCCTGCATCGTAGTTACCGATCAGCGTAATACTCTCCAGAATTTTGATAATGCTCTGATCATTATGAACATCGCTCAGTATGCCACTGGAAAGTTGGAGTAGCAAGTTGTTAATTTCGTCGGCAGGATTTTTGTAAAGTTGCCCTGTAGAGGAAGATTCTTCCAGAATAGTAAACCAACGCAGATCGGGCGAGTTTAGCGGGCGCTCTTGCAGCCTGAGGGTGCGCTCACCTATTACAAGAACGGGAGTATCAGCAAACTGAATGCGATGCGATGCGATACAATCTGCTCCAATCAGTTGCTTAGCCTGCCGATTGGCATACCTAATCTCGCCCGCGGCGTTGCATAGCACAACAGACTGTCCGCTCTGCTCTAAGAGTTCCTGTAACAGGTGAATCTCAGGTTGTATCATTAGCATTTTATTGTTAAAAACCAAGTCTTTGACGCACCTTAGCCAATACCTCGCGGGCAATGATACGCGCTTTGGCTTCGCCTTTTTCAAGTGCTGCCTCTAAAGCTGCACTGTCGGACATGTAATAATTGAATCTTTCGCGCTCTTTGCCAAATTTTGCTACAATCACTTCATATAATTCTTGCTTGGCCGCACCGTAGCCATAGTTGCCTTCCAAGTACTTTTCGCGCAATTGCTGCGTCTGATCGGGCGTAGCAACAAGCGAATATAGTTTAAAAACTGTACACGTGTCAGGGTTTTTAGGTTCTTCAAGCGGAGTGCTGTCTGTTTTGATGCCCATTATCTGTTTTCTGAGTGCTTTTTCGGGCAGAAAAATGTCTATTATGTTGTTGTAAGATTTACTCATCTTTTGTCCGTCCGTACCCGGAATTGTCTTGACCTCTTCGCTGATGCGGGCTTGGGGTATAACAAAAACATCGCCGTACTGGTGATTGAAAGAGCGGGCAATATCGCGTGTAATTTCCAGATGTTGTTCTTGGTCTTTGCCCACAGGAACAAAATGTGCTTCGTACAACAAAATATCGGCTGCCATTAGCACGGGGTAGGTAAACAAACCTGCATTCACATCTGCCAAACGATCCGATTTATCTTTGAACGAGTGTGCGTTGGCAAGCATCGGATAGGGCGTAAAACAGTTCAGATACCATGCCAACTCGCATACCTCCGGCACCATTGACTGGCGGTAGAAAGTATTGCGCTCAGTATCAAACCCAAAAGCAAGCCAAGCAGCAGCTACCGCACGGGTATTTTCCTTTCGGAGTGCCGCATCTTTAATAGTGGTTAGCGAATGCAGATCCGCTATAAATATGAAGGCTTCGTTTTTAGGGTCTCTGGAAAGTTCGATAGCGGGAATAATTGCGCCTAGCAAGTTGCCTAGGTGCGGTCTGCCCGAACTCTGAATCCCTGTAAGAATTCTTGACATTGGAAATAGTTTTATACTTTTGTTGGAAAACACGCCGCAGGCAACACTTACCAAGCGGCAAAATTACTAAGACGCTAACTCTTATACAAAATATTATGGCTCTGATCAAAGCAGTCAACGGAATAATGCCTGTTATTGGCAAAAATTGTTTTCTAGCAGATAATGCCACTATCGTAGGACAAGTAACGATGGGCGAAAATTGCAGTGTATGGTTCAATGCCGTTGTTCGCGGCGACGTTAACACTATCACCATCGGGCATACGACCAATATTCAAGATGGAGCAGTGATTCACTGTACCTATCAGCGGGCAGCAACGGTTATCGGCAACCGTGTCTCTATTGGACATAATGCCATCATTCACGGGTGTACGTTGGAAGATGACGTGCTGGTCGGCATGGGTGCTATTGTGATGGATCATGCCGTTGTACAAAAAGGCGCATTCATAGCCGCAGGCGCAATCGTTCTGGAAAACACAATTTGCGAAGCAGGTTTTCTTTACGCGGGCATTCCTGCAAAAAAAATCAAGCCTATTGACGATAAACTGCGCGACATCTTGCAACGCACCCCCGGCAACTACGTTATGTACAGCCGCTGGTTCATGGAAGTATCTTAAAAAGATCGGCATCTTGCTGAAACGGAAATGACTGCCGAAACTTGTTCAGTTGCTTTTTATCTAAAGCAACAGTAGGCGTGGCAGTCGTTTCTTTGGCATAGAAAAGCACATGTCCGGTATAATCAATAATGGCAGATTCTCCCGTGTAGTCGTGTCCATAGCCGTCTTTGCCGATGCGATTGACTCCCACGCAATACGACTGATTTTCGATTGCACGGGCTTTGAGCAGCGTATTCCATGCGTGTACACGCGGCGCAGGCCAACTGGCCACATAGATCAACAGGTCGTATTGCAGATCTGACCGCAACCTCGACCATACAGGAAAGCGCAGATCATAACAAATCATTGGGCAGATGCGCCAGCCGCGCCACTCTACAACCAGCGGCTTAGTTCCGGCAGTGTAGCGCGTCGTCTCTCCTGCCATTCCGAAAAGGTGTTTTTTGTCGTAGTGTAAATGTTTACCATCGGGCTGCATCCATAAAAATCGGTTGTAATAGCGCCCGTTTTCCTGCACAATGTAGCTGCCGCAAACAGCCGCATGAGTTTGCGCAGCCATTTGCTGCATCCATTTTTGCGTGTGCAGGTTCATCGGCTCTGCCAATTTTTCAGGCGACATGGTAAAGCCTGTTGTAAACATTTCCGGCAATACAATTACATCTGTTGGAGTACCTAACTGCCAAATCATCTCCTCGAACATTGCGCGGTTAGCTTCGGGGTTTTCCCAATGCAAATCGGCTTGTAATACACTGACGCGCAGGTGTTCCTCAGGCATGTGCATAAACTAATTTTTTAGTGTGGAAAAAATCTTCCGAAAAATAGTAGCGCAACTCATAAAACTTAAAAAAGTGCGGAAACGCTGCAAACTCTTCTATCAGATCGCCACCTTTGAGACAGAGTAATCCATTAGGCATTTCATGTTGCGATTTCTTGGCAATCAAATGCGCAGTCCATCGCCAAAAGGTGTTAATTTCTGCAACTGCACGGCTCAGTACAAAGTCAAATTTCTGATTGACATCTTCCGCGCGAATCTGAACGGCTTTCACATTGGTTAGGCCTAATTGTCGGGCAACATCTTCTACCACGCGGATCTTCTTACCGATAGAATCAATCAACAAAAACTCAACCTCAGGAAAAAGTACAGCCAGCGGAATACCCGGGAATCCGCCACCCGTTCCCACATCAATCAAACGACTGCCGGGTGCAAATTGAATGATTTTTGCAATAAAAAGCGAATGAAGAACATGCCTCTCGTAAAAATTTTCAGTGTCTTTGCGCGAGATTACGTTGATCTTGCCGTTCCAGTCCTCGTATATAGGGTACATCTCCAAAAACTGCCGGCGTTGCTTATCGCTCAGTTCGGGGAAGTATTTCTCTACAATTTTAAAAAGTTCTGTTGTTTGTGGATTTGCCATAAGGCAAAGTTATGGCTAAATTTAGGTTTTGATAGGCTCATCCAAATCTCAAACGCATGAAAAAACAAATCTTTGCCGCTATTTTCCTTGCTCTGGCAATAGAGGCTGCCGCACAAAGCAATGCTAACGACAAGGTTTTGCAAAATATTTATCGCGAAGCAACCAACAACTCTCAGGCTTACAGCGCTTTAGATAAAGCCTGCAGCACTATCGGGCATCGGCTGACGGGCAGTGCAAATGGTGCAAAAGCAGAACAATACACCTATGATTTCCTGAAAAAATCAGGATTGAAAGACATTCGCTTTCAGCCGTTCGAGGTGCAGTCATGGTCGCGTGGAACTGTATCGCTGGGCATAGGTGCGGTCGGCAGCGATGCCTTTCCTGAAATGCCCGCGGCTACTTTGGCGCATTCCCCTGCCGAAGCAGACGTAAATGCAGCCATTATAGACTTGGGCGATGGTCTGGCGACAGAATTTGAAGCAGCAGCAGACCAGGTCAAAGGAAAAATTGTGCTGATGAATATTGGCCTGACCAATCGCGCAGAAGGTAGAAAAAATCTGCATCGTTCTGAAAAAACAGCGCTTGCCATCAAATACGGCGCCATTGGTGTTATCATGATTAACAATGCGCCCGGTAAAATATTACTAACAGGAACAGCATCGGTTACAGGAAAAACTATCAGCATTCCCGCTGTCAGCATCACCAATGACGACGGCATTAAACTCCGCGAAGAATTAAAAACACGCCAACTGGCTGCCCGCATCCGCATGACCAATAATATTGGCA
The DNA here is from genome assembly GCF_053489755.1 of Rhodoflexus sp. Lineage (NCBI taxonomy): Bacteria > Pseudomonadati > Bacteroidota > Cytophagia > Cytophagales > Thermoflexibacteraceae > Rhodoflexus > Rhodoflexus sp. The sequence continues at coordinate 1,690 of NZ_JBRCHD010000028.1, read as the reverse complement.
CAATCAAAGCCCGCAATGTGATCGGAACGATCAAAGGCAGCGATCCTTCGGCAGGTAAAATTGTCATCGGCGGACACTTAGATTCATGGGATCTGGCAACAGGCGCGGTGGACAATGGCATCGGCTCATTTACGATTCTCGACATTGCCCGCACTTTTGCCGCACTGAAACTCAAACCTAAGCGCACCATCGAGTTTGTAATGTTTATGGGCGAAGAGCAAGGGCTGCTTGGTTCGCGCCAGTACGTACAGCAAGCAATCGCCGACGGCAGTATCAAAAAAATAGACCTGATGATTAATGTAGATATGACTTCTAATCCTACCGGATTTTCTGTGCCCGGACAGCCGCAAGCAGAGGCTTTCTACAAGGAAATCGGCGAAAAGCTCAAAGCTATTGACAATAGTTTTACTAATAACTTCGCTTCAAGTGCAGGTTTACACTCTGATCATCAGCCTTTTATGTTGCAAGGAGTACCGGTTATGAGTTTCACAGGGAGTCTCCCTGCCCATGTACTCAACTGTTACCATGCAGACTGCGACAATATGAATCTGGTAGATGCACAAGCCCTGAAGCACACCGTGCGCATGATAGGAATGGCGCTTTATGAGTTAGCAAATGCCGCCGAGTTGCCACTCAAGCGCATGGACGACGAAACAGTCAAGAATTTCCTAATTGACAACGGTCTGAAAGAACCCCTTGTCATCAGCGGCGACTGGAGATGGGGTAAGTAAGTGGCTTTTATCTACAACATGCAGGCTATTGATAGGTTGCCGCTGTAAATAGTACAGCAGCACCCCATAATTTTTACTCCAAGAATCATTTACCTGTCATGGGTCAATCCTTTTGAGTATATATTAGATGTAATTTTATCATCAAGATTGCAGGTTTATTTTTATCAAGAAAATTGCTTCGATTCGAATAATTAATTTATCTTGCTCACATTGCAATCGAAGTCAAATAGACTTTTTATGAGATTAAAATTATTATTCAGCATCGAAGATGGCTATTATCTAAACTTTAATTACCCCTACTACATAGCAAGCTGGCTTTATAAGCAGATCGCCTATGCAGATGCGCCTCTTGCTGAATTTTTACACCGTCAAGGTTACCAAAGTGGGAGGAAAAACTTCAAACTACACACGTTCAGCAGCCTGCAAACGAATTTTACGGTAGAAAACGGCTTGATGCGTATTAAAAGCCGAGAAGCAAGTTTGCATCTCAATTTTTATTTGGATACAGTAGCCGAGCGCTTTGTACAAGGACTTTTTATGCACCAACACTGCATTTTAGGCGATAACCAATACCGCCTGCGCATGACTGTTCGGCAGGTAGAAGTATTGCCCATGCCCCCGCTGCACACAACCACGCACTTACAGATGCGCTCGCCCATTGTAGTAAGTCGCAGAAATGAACGCGGGTTACACGACTACCTTAGCCCGGAACACGAAGAATATGCAGATCTACTGCTCAAAAATCTGATTGAAAAATACGAATCCTGCGGCGCTTCGTTAGACCCATCCTGGCAAAACCACCCTTTTGAGTTTCGCCTGCTTCGGTATCATAAAAAACCCTATCGGCTCATTAGCATCAAATCGGGTACGCCTGAAGAAACCAAAGTGCGCGGCTACCTGTTCGACTTTGCCCTTACCGCTCCTACTCCCCTCATAGAAGTAGGGCTACTTGCCGGTTT